>NZ_QXDL01000046.1:0-22533 GCF_003574345.1 Calidithermus terrae | reverse complement strand
GGTCTAGGGTTGGTTGGGCGTCGGTAGCTGGACGCCGGGGGCGGGTCGTGCGGTGTACGTCCTACGTCGTGCGTCGTACGTCGTACGCAAGACGCAAGACGCAAAACGCCAAACGCAAAACGCAAAACGCAAGACGCGAGACGCGAGACGCATTGTCACCCCCTTAGCAAGGGGGGCTGGGGGGATATTCCTTCCCCGCACGCGGGGAGGGACGGGTCGATGAGTACGGGCGCTCCCCCAGCCAGCAAACCCTCCCCGCGGGCGCGGAGGGACGGGGAGGGTCTTACCACGAGCCACCAGCCTCCTGCTCACCGCTGAGGGCTGACCGTTGCTCGCCGGGAGCTTCGCCCCCGCGGGCATTGTATTGTTAGGGAGGAAAGCGCAACACCGGCACCTGGGGCGACGTATGACGTTTTTGTGCATGAGTATGCAAAAAGCGTTGACATTAAAAACGCGGCTGGGTATACTCCCGCACAAACCTTATCCAGCACAGATGAAGGCAGAGGGAGGCGCATCAGGTGCAGCTTTCGGTGGAAAAAGTAAGTTTGGCCTTCGGGGGGTTGCGGGCCCTTAGCGACGTCTCGCTCGAGGTCGCCCAGGGCGAGCTGGTCTCGATCATCGGCCCCAACGGGGCGGGGAAGACCAGCCTGCTCAACTGCATATCCGGCTTCTACCACCCCTCCTCAGGGCGCATCAGCTTCGAGGGGCACGACCTCACGCGGGCCTCGCCCCACCAGGTCACGCAGTACGGCGTCGCCCGCGCGTTCCAGAACATCGAGCTCTTCAACGGCCTAACGGTGCTGGAGAACCTGCTCTTAGCCCGCCACACCTTCTCGAAGTACAACCTCCTCGAGGCGGTGCTGGTCTACGGCCCGGCCATGAAGGTGGGCGTCGCCAACCGGCGCAGCGTGGAGGAGGTCATCGACTTCATGGACCTCGAGCCCTACCGCAAGGCGCTGGTCGGCGACTTGCCCTACGGCGTGCGCAAGCGGGTGGAGGTGGCCCGCGCGCTGTCGCTCTCGCCCAAGCTGCTCCTCCTCGACGAGCCCATGGCGGGCATGACGCTGGAGGAGAAGGAGGACATGGTGCGCTACATCCTCGACATCCGCGCCGAGCGGGGCACCACCATCATCCTCATCGAGCACGACCTGGGCGTGGTGATGGACATCTCCGACCGGGTCTACGTGCTCGACTTCGGGCAGGTCATCGCCGCGGGCTCGCCGGAGGAGGTCTCGCGCAACCCCCGCGTGCAGGAGGCCTACGTGGGCGTGGAGACCCCCTAGAGGTGCGGCCATGATCATCCAACCCACCCCCGAACTCAAGAAGTACACCCTGCCCCAACTGCTGCGCCTGCGGGCGAAGCACGAGGGGGACCGCGTCGCCTTGCGGGAGAAGGAATTCGGCATCTGGAACGAGGTGACCTACGGCGAGTACTACGCCCGGGTCCGGCGCTTCGCCTACGGGCTGCTCGAGCTCGGCTTCCAGAAGGGCGAGCGTCTGGCGATCCTGGCCGACAACATCCCCGAGTGGCTCTACGCCGAGCTCGGCGCCCAGGCGGTGGGGGGCATCTCGGTGGGCGTGTACCAGTCCTCGCTGCCCCCCGAGATCGCCTACGTGCTCGCCTACACCGGCGCCGCCGTGGTGGTGGCCGAGAACCAGGAGCAGGTCGATAAGCTCCTGGAGATCCGCAACGAGATCCCCAGCGTGCGCAAGGTGATCTACGAGGACCCGCGCGGGATGCGGGCTTACCGCGGCGACCCCTGGCTCGTGAGCTTCGAGGAGGTGCTGCGGCTGGGCGAGGCCGCCGAGCACAAGCAGCCCGGCCTCCTCGACGGGCTCATCGAGCAGGGCAAGCCCGACGACGTGTGCCACCTCTCGCTCACCTCCGGCACCACGGGGCGGCCCAAGGCGGCCATGCTCATGCACAAGAACCTCATCCACATGGGCGTCTCGCTGCAGAGCATCGACCCCTTGAAGCCCACCGACGACTACCTCTCCTTCCTGCCCTTCGCCTGGATCGGCGAGCAGATGATGTCGGTGGGGATGGCCCTGGCCGGGGGCTTCGCGGTCAACTTCCCCGAGTCGGTGGACACCGCCATGGCCGACCTCAAGGAGATCGGGCCGCACGTGATGTTCAGCCCGCCCCGGGTGTGGGAGGGCATCCAGAGCAACATCTGGGTGCGCATCTCCGAGACCTACGCCTTCAACCGCTGGATGTACCAGCAGATGCTCGCCGTAGGCATGAAGGCCGCCGACTACCGCATGAGCGGCAAGCCGCTGCCGCTGGGCCTGCGGCTGGGCTACTGGCTGGCCGAGCAGCTCATGTTCAAGCCCCTGCGCGACCAGCTCGGCTTTTTGCGGCTGCGCCGGGCCTACACCGGCGGGGCGGCGCTGGGCCCCGACGTGTTCCGCTTCTACCACGCCATCGGCGTCAACCTCAAACAGATCTACGGCCAGACCGAGATCATCGGCATCGCCTTCGTGCACCGCGACGGCGACGTGCGCGCCGACACGGTGGGGGTGCCTATCCCCGGCGGCGAGGTCAAGATCAGCGAGTCGGGCGAGATCTTGTGCCGCTCGGACGCGGTGGTGGCCGGGTACTGGGAGCGCCCCGACGCCACCGCCGAGACCTTCGAGAACGGCTGGCTGCGCACCGGCGACGCGGGCTACCTCACCGACCGCGGGCACCTCGTCGTCATCGACCGCGTCTCCGACGTGATGTACACCGCGGGCGGGGAGATGTTCAGCCCGCAGTTCATCGAGAACAAGCTCAAGTTCTCGCCCTTCATCAAGGAGGCCGTGGTCTTCGGCGACCAGAAGCCCTACATCACCGCCTTCATCAACGTCGATCCCCAGACGGTGGGCAAGTGGGCCGAGGACCGGGGCATCGCCTACACCACCTACATCGACCTCTCGCAGAAGCCCCAGGTGGCCGAGCTGATCGGCAAGGAGGTGCGCTCGGTCAACGAGGGCCTGCCTGAACACCTGCGCATCCGCCGCTTCGTGCTCTTGTACAAGCTCCTCGACGCCGACGACGACGAACTCACCCGCACGGGCAAGGTGCGGCGCAAGTTCGTCATGCAGCGCTACCAGCCCATCGTCGACGCGCTCTACAGCGACGCGAAGACGGTGCGGGTGGAGGCGGAGTTCAAGTACCAGGACGGCTCGGTGCAGAAGGTGGCGACCGAGGTGAACGTGCTCGAGGCCGCCCCCCTCGCCGGGGCCCCGGGCAGCTACGTGGCCCGCTGAGGGCTTCAGGGGTGCAGCGTGAGCGACTTCTTCCAGTTCCTCATCTCCGGCGTCGCGGTGGGCTCGATCTACGCCCTCGCGGCGCTGGGCTTCGTGCTGATCTACAAGTCGAGCCGGGTGATCAACTTCGCCCACGGGCAGCTCATCGCCATCGGGGCCTTCCTGGCCTACGCCCTGGCGGTGTGGCTCAAGCTGCCGGTGCTCTTAGCCCTGCTGGCGGCCGTCGTGCTCACGGCGCTGCTGGGCTTCGTGGTGGAGCGGGTCTTCCTCAAGCGGCTGGTGGGGCAGCCCATCATCTCGGTGATCATGGTGACCATCGGCCTGGCCTCGGTGCTCGACGGGCTGATGTACCTCACCCCCTTCGGCTCGGGCAACTTCAGCTACCCGGCCTTCCTGCCGCAGGAGCCGCTGCGCCTGGCGGGCATCACCATCTCCTACCCCCAACTGCTGGCCATCGGCTTCACCGCGCTGTTCCTGCTGCTGTTCGGCTGGTTCTTCCAGCGCTCGACGCTGGGCATCTCCATGCGCGCGGTGGCCGACGACCAGATGGCCTCGATGAGCGTGGGGGTCTCGGTGGAGCGGGTCTTCGCCCTGGCCTGGGCGGTGGCGGGCGTCACCGCGGCCTCGGCGGGGATGGTGGTGGGCACGGTCTCGGGCCTCAACCAGGACAGCCTCATCGCCATCGGGCTGGCGGTGTTCCCGGCGGTGATCCTGGGCGGCCTGGACTCCATCCCCGGCGCGGTGGTGGGGGGCATCACCATCGGGGTGCTGCAGAACCTGGCGGCAGGCTACCTCAACAACTTCGTGCCCGGCGGCGGCACCGAGCTCGTCATCCCCTTCGTGGTGCTGCTGGTGGTGCTGTGGTTCAAGCCGCACGGGCTTTTCGGGACCGAGGAGATCGAGCGGGTATGAGTATGTCGAACGCCCAACGCCCAACGCCCAACGCCGGGGTACGTCGTACGCCGATGGCCGAACGCCGAACGCAAAAAGCCACGACCTATAGGGTACAAGCCTTTGACCTCGAGCGCCGTACGCGATGCGCTGTGAGCCGCTGGCCTGGCGGCGGGCGTTTAGCGTTGGGCGTTCGACACGCTGGAGGCGCCCATGCGTAACCCCTGGGCCCAGACCGGCAACTACCGCACGAGCCACGTGCAGGACACCACCATCTTCGCCACCTACCGCGAGATCGTCTCGGTGGGGGTGCTGCTGGTGGCCTTGGTGCTGCTGCCGCAGTTCCTCGAGCGCTCTCAGGTGCTCACCCTCAACTTCATCCTCATCTACGCCATCGCGGTGCTGGGGCTCAACATCACCACCGGCTACGCGGGGCTCATCAGCGTGGGGCAGGCGGCCTTCATGGGCGTGGGCGCCTATACCGTGGCCCTCACCGCGCCCTATCTGCCCTTCTACCTCACCATCCCGCTGGGGGCGGCGGTGGCGGCGGTGTTCGGGGCCGTCGTGGGCATCCCCAGCCTGCGGGTCAAGCACCTCTACTTAGCGCTGGCGACGCTGGCGTTCCAGGAGATCTTCGTGTGGTCGGTGGGCCGGATGCCCGCGCTGGCGCAGGGGGCCTCGATCCCGGTGGAGATGCGCAACTTCCTGGGCTACGAGATCGGCTTCCGCAACCACAACCACTTCTGGTACTACGTCATCCTCTTCGTGCTGGTGCTCATGGTGATCGCCTGGCGCAACCTGCTGAGGGGGAAGTACGGCCGGGCGCTCGTCGCGGTGCGCGACAACGACCGCGCCGCCGACGCCATGGGCATGGACCCCGGCCGCACCAAGCTGATGGCCTTCGCGCTGGGGGCGCTGTACGCGGGCGTGGCGGGCGGCCTGCTGGCCTACTTCCAGCGCAGCGTGGTGATCGAGGAGTTCACCCTCGCCAAGAGCGTGAGCTTCCTGGCGATGGCGATCGTGGGGGGGCTGGGGACGGTGGTGGGCAGCCTGCTGGGGCCCGCCTTCATCGAGTACCTGCGGCTTTCGATGGAGCGGCTTTCGGAGTGGATCAAGGGCAACCAGGCCATCCAGCAGCTCATCCCCCCTGGGGTGGACGTGGCCTCGGCGCTGCTGCCGCTGTCGTTCGGCCTGGTCATCGTGCTCTTCCTGATGTTCGAGCCGCGCGGCCTTTACAACTGGTGGCGGCTGGTGCGAAGTTACTTCCGCACCTGGCCTTTCAAGTACTGAAGCCTTTGGCAAATCCGCTCGAGCGGTTGCAATGAACGGGAGGAACCTCATGAAGCGAAGCGTGTTGTTGGTCGGACTGACCCTGCTGGGCCTGGCCCAAGCACAGCAAACCGTGAGCCTGGTGCACTCGGGCGCGATCACCGGACCCACCTCCGACGTGGGCGGCCCCTACGCGGCGGCCATCGAGGACTACTGCAAGTACGCCAACGAGCAGAAGCTCATCCCCGGCTACACCCTCAACTGCATCGTGCGCGACGACCAGTACCAGAACCCCAACGCCCAGCGCATCCTCGAGGAGGCCCTCGACCGCAACAAGCCCGCCGTCTACCTCGGCTACGCCACCGGGGCCATGCTGGCGCTGAAGTCGCTGGTGCAGGAGGTCAAGCTCGTCACCATCCCGGCTTCCGCCCACATCGGCCTCATCGACCCCCCGGACAACACCTACATGTTCCTGCCCACCTCCTCCTACTCCGAGCAGGTCGTCGCGCTGCTGGAGTACATCGCGCGGCAGAAGAAGGGGGCCAAGGTAGCGCTGGTGGTCAACCCCAGCCCCTTCGGCCGGGCCGTGCTCGACGACGCCCGCAAGGCCGCCGCCCAGCTCGGGCTCTCCATCGTTGACGTGCAGGAGGTGGGGGGCAACAACCTCGACAACACCGCCCTGCTGCGCAACCTCGACTCCAAGGGCACCGAGTTCATCATCCACCAGAACGTGGCCGGGCCGGTCGCCAACATCCTCAAGGACGCCAAGAAGCTCGGCCTCGACAAGAAGATCAAGCAGCTCGGCGCGGTCTACACCGGCGGCAACGACCTCATCCGCCTCGCCGGGGACGCGGCCGAGGGCTACCTCTGGGCCAGCAGCTACTACACCCTCGAGGAAGACACCCCCGGCATGAAGCTGCACCGCGACCTCGCGGCGAAGTACAACCGCGGCACCCTGGGCCAGAGCCACAACTACACCGCCGGCCTGCTGGCCGCCGCCATCGCGGTCGAGGCCATGAAGCGCGCCCTCCAGCGCTTCGGCAAGATCGACAACACCACCTTCTACAACGCCCTGGTGGGCATGAACGGCCCCAACTCCTTCAACCCCGGCTTCGTGGTCAGGACCGCCAACAGCCCCGAGATCGACTTCACCAAGAGCGAGCAGACCGGCGGCGAGGGGCTGCGGGTGCTCGAGGTCAAGGGCGGCAAGTTCGTGCCCATCACCCAGCCCTTCACCTCCACCCTCTTCCGCAAGGTGCACTTCGGGAAATAGCCCGTAGCCGGTGGCCCGTGGCTCGCGGGAAAGCTTTCCGACCGCGGGCCACCGGCCCTCCCAGCGAGGTGACGATGCAACCCACCCATCCCGAAGACCTCGGCCCGATCCTGCTCGAGGTCAACAACATCGAGGTCGTCTACAAGGACATCATCCAGGTGCTGCGCGGGGTGTCGCTCAAGGTTCCCGAGGGGCACATCACCGCGCTCTTAGGCCCTAACGGCGCGGGCAAGACCACCACGCTGCGGGCCATCTCCGGCCTGCTGGTGCCCGAGGACGGGGAGGTGGTGTCGGGGAGCATCCTCTACCGCGGCGAGAACATCGCCAACAAGCCCCCGGAGAACATCGTGCTCAAGGGGATCGTGCAGGTGCCCGAGGGGCGGCGGGTGTTCAAGCACCTCACCGTCGAGGAGAACCTGCGGGTGGGGGCCGCCACCCGGCGCGACGGGGAGGTGCGGCAGGACCTCGAGCGCATCTACCGCTACTTCCCCAAGCTAGCCATGCTCAAGAACCGCCTGGCCGGCTACTGCTCGGGCGGCGAGCAGCAGATGCTCGCCATCGGCCGCGCCCTCTTGGCCCGCCCGCGCCTGCTGCTGCTCGATGAGCCCAGCCTGGGCTTGGCCCCCCTGCTGGTGCGCGAGATCTTCGACATCGTCGCCCAGATCAACGCCGAAGAGGGCGTGACGGTGCTCGTCGTCGAGCAGAACGCCCGCGTCGCGCTGAGCGTGGCCCACTACGGCTACATCATGGAGTCAGGGCGCATCGCGCTCGAGGGCACCCGCGCCTACCTCGAGGAAAACCCCGACGTCAAGGAGTTCTACTTGGGCGTCGCCAAGAGCGGCGGGCGCAAGAGCTTCAAGGACGTGAAGTCCTACCGGCGGCGCAAGCGGTTCATGTAAGGCCGATGGCCGATAGCCGAAGACTTCGACGTCTAGCAGCTATCGGCTATCGGTTATTCGCCAGTGCGTAGCGCCGTTTTACAGCCCCGCCACCCCGCAGCCCACGGGCGGGCGCGGCTGGGTGAGCATGTACCAGCGGCCCGAGCGGCTTTCCCCCGCCACGTAGACGATGTGCCCGGTGAGGTCGGGGCGGGTGCCCTTCTCGGCCTGGATGACCTCGAGCGCCGCGCACTGCTCGGGCTGGGCGTAGACCGTGTAGTTCTGGCCCTTCTGCGGGATCTCGTGCAGCTTGAAGCCGGGGGAGAGGGAGTGCCACTCGTGGAACTTCACCGTGACCTCGCAGCCCTGGCCCACGCCCTTGATCTGCTGGATCTGGGCCGTACCCGTGTAGTTGCGCTGGGTGCTCTTGGCTTCGGCGGCGATGTCCGGCGGCTGCAGCCAGCGCACGGCCACCCCAACCCCGGCCAGCACCAGCAGCCCGAGCAAACCCCAAAACCGAAGACGCTTGCGCCCTTCCATCTCTATCTAGCGTAGTGCCAGTTCTGAGGGGAGGCTGAGGGGTTCAACGTTTGGTTAAGGCCGGGCGCTAGGGGCGGGTCGTGCGTCGTACGTCGTACGCAAGACGCCAAACGCAAAACGCCTTTTCTTTACCCCCCTTAACAAGGGGGGCTAGGGGGGATATCCCTATACCCCGCGCGCGGGGAGGGAAGACGGAAGGGTTCACCACAAGCCACGGGCCACTAGCCGTCAGCCAAAGGCTGACGGCTTCCCCCGCTAATAACTCGGCTGATACTCCCCCCACTCCTCGCGCAGCACCTTGCCGATCTCGCCCAGCGTGGCGCGGCGGCGGAAGGCCTCGAGGATGTGGGGCATGAGGTTTTTGCTGCTGCTGGCGGCCTGGCGCAGCGCCTCGAGGGCGTTGCCGGCGGCCTGGCCGTCGCGCTGGTCGCGGAAGGCCCTGATCTGGGCCTGGCGGCGGCGGTCGAGGGACTCGTCGATGTGCTGGATGGGGGTGGCCTCGTTGAGGGGGGAGTCGGGGCGGTTGAACTTGTTGACCGAGACGATGACGCGCTGGCCCGACTCCACCTCGCGCTGGAAGGTCCAGGCCGACTCCTCGATCTCGCGCTGGAAGAACCCGGCCTCCACCGCGGCGACCGAGCCGCCGAGCTGGTCGATCTGGGCGATGAGGCGCTGGGCTTCGGCCTCGAGCGCGTCGGTGAGGTGCTCGACGTAGAAGCTGCCGCCCAGCGGGTCGATGGCGCGGGTCACGCCCGACTCGTAGGCCAGCACCTGCTGGGTGCGCAGGGCCAGCAGGGCGCTCTTCTCGGTGGGCAGGCCCAGCGCTTCGTCGTAGGCGTTGGTGTGAAGGCTCTGGGTGCCGCCCAGCACGGCGGCGAGGGCCTGGTAGGCGGTGCGCACCACGTTGACCAGCGGCTCCTGCGCGGTGAGGGTGGAGCCCCCGGTCTGGGTGTGGAAGCGCAGCATACAGCTCTTGGGGTCCTTGGCGCCGAATTCCTCCTTCATGATCCGCGCCCACATGCGCCGGGCCGCGCGGAACTTGGCGGCCTCCTCGAGGACGTCGTTGTGCGAGGCGAAGAAGAAGGAGAGGCGGGGGGCGAAGGCGTCGATGTCGAGGCCGGCCTCGATGGCCGCCTTCACGTAGGCCTTGCCGTTGGCGAGGGTGAAGGCGATCTCCTGCGCCGCGGTGCTGCCGGCCTCGCGGATGTGGTAGCCCGAGATGGAGATGGTGTTCCACCTGGGCACGTGCTGGGCGCAGAAGGCGAAGAGGTCGGTGATGAGGCGCATGGAGGGGGCGGGCGGGAAGACGTAGGTGCCCCGTGCGATGTACTCCTTGAGGATGTCGTTCTGCACGGTGCCGCCCACCTTGTCCCAGCCCACGCCCTGCTCCTCGGCCACCAGCAGGTACAGCGCCAGCAGCAGGGTGGCGGGGGCGTTGATGGTCATGGAGGTGGTGACCTGGTCGAGCGGGATGTGGTCGAAGAGCACCTTCATGTCCTCGATGGAGGCGATGGACACCCCCACCCGCCCCACCTCGCCCACGCTGAGGGGGTGGTCGGGGTCGAGGGCGAGCTGGGTGGGCAGGTCGAAGGCCACGCTCAGGCCGGTCTGGCCCTGCTCGAGCAGGTAGCGGTAGCGCGCGTTGGACTCCTCGGCGCTGCTGAAGCCCGCGTACTGCCGCATGGTCCAGGGCCGCTCGGTGTACATCTTGGGGTAGACGCCGCGGGTGAAGGGGTACTGTCCCGGCCGCCCCAACCGCTCGCGCAGGTCGTCGGGCAGGGACTCGAAAAGGGTTTGCGGAAGGGTTTGCATGCTCACCTCAGGTGGAAATCGATCAGGAGCAGGGCCAGGCCCACCCCGCCCAGCACCAGCATCACCGGCATTAAGACGAGCGGGTAGAGGATGGCGACCATCGCCAGCATATCCCTCCAGCCGAGCTTGGGTTCGTGCTTGGGGTGCATGGCCGAATTCTACCCCGCGCCCGCGGTTCAAAAGCCCCTCCCCGGTGTGCCGCTGCACGCCGGCGCGAGCTCACCCGGGTGCGCGGCGCGGCCCCCACCTTGGGCCTCGCCGGAGGGCCAGGGCATGGCGGGGGCCGGGGTTTTCGAATTCCTGCGGGGAGCCAGCCGGCACGCGCCATGAACCGGGCTTTGTTTGAGGGTGTTCTATAATCCGAAGCTGAGGCGTACCGCCACCTCGAGGAGCCTATGAGTCCGAGCATCCCCCTTCTGCCGTTGCTGGTGGCCGTCGCCACCGGCCTGATGATCGCCCTGCTGGGCCCCATCAACGCCCTTTTGCAGCCCAAGGCCGGGACCTGGGGCCTCTCCACCGTGGTCCACGTGGTCGGCCTGACGGTGTCGGTGCTGGGGCTGTTGCTGATCCAGCGCAACGGCTTCCTGGGCTGGCCGCTCGAGCCTTCCCTGCGCGGGGGCTTGCTGGCGGGGGCGGCGCTGGGCCTGCTGGCTTGTGCCTTCCTCTTCTACCGGGGCCTGCAGCAAGGGTTGCCCTGGTACAGCTACCTCGGCGGGGTGATCGGGCTGCTGGTGGTGCTGGGCACGGTGTTCTCCATCCAGCGCCTGGGCGTCGCCAACGCCATGACCATCATCCTCGCCAGCCAGATCGCCACCGCGGCGGTGGTGGGGCACCTGGGGCTGCTGGGCCAGGCCGCCAACCCCGTCTCGGCGCTCAAGCTGGTGGGGCTGGGCGTGATGGTGGCGGGGGCCGTGGTGGCGGTGAGGAACTAGTGGACCCCCGCCTCGAGCGCCTCCGGCGCGGCCAGGGCCCCCTCTACGTCGCCACTTTCCTCTTCGAGCACACCGGCCGCTACTACGGCTCGCGCCTCGAGCACGCCTGCCTCCAGGGGCTGCACGAGGGGCTGCAGGCGCTGGGCCTGCCCCCTGAAGGCACCCTCACCTTCCTGCCCTACCGCGACTCCAACGGCGCGGTGGTGCCTCGGCCCGGCGAGAGCCTCACCCAGGCCATCTACCGCCTCGACACCGAGCGCATGCGCAACTCCTTCGCGCTGCTGGCCCCGCTCTACCACACCCAGTACGACGGGGGGATCTCCTTCGAGGTGGGCTACGCCGCCGGGATCGGCCTGCCGGTGGTCGTGCTGCTGAGCAACTTCTTCCGCTACAAGCACGACCGCGTCGCCGAGCCCCAGCGCCTGCAGCCCCTGCTCGAGCTCCTGGCCGACGAGGTGCTGTGCGAGGGCGACTTCCCCCTCTCGGGCCTCGACCCCGACCCCCGCGCCTACCGCGAGCTCATCGAAGCCGCCTTCGAGCGCGTCGAGCGGCGGGTGAGGGAGGCGGTGCGGGAGCTGGTGCTGCACTACCCCGGGCAGCGGAGCGTCCCCGACCCCCCGGTGCGCCCCGGTCACGTCTTCCTCGAGTTCGGGGGCGGGGAGTACGAGTACCAGACGGTCCTGGCCGAGCGGGCGGCGGGGGCGCTCGAGGCGCTAGGCTGGCGGGTGGAGATCGCCCGGCGCTACGAGGCCGAAAGCGCCGAGGGCCTGCGCGCGGGGGCCGAGCGGGACTTCCGCAACGCCCTCACCAGCGAGGTGGTCGTCACCTTCGGCGACGGGCCCGACATGAACCCCGAGAGCGCCGCGCTGCAGGGCTACCTGCGGGCGCTGGGGCGCGAGGTGGTGCTGTACTGCTCCAGCGCCACCCACCTCTACACCGGCCCCGAGTACGACATGCGCCGCAACCTCATGCTCATGCACTCCGCCGACCGCACGGTCACCCGCCTGGCCGACCTGCCCAAGGCGGTGGGTTTCCCCCGCTCCTGAGGGCGGGGATGAGAACGGTTCTCGGGCCTTCATGCTCGAGGCTTGACCCTTCCCTGACCGATATACTGTCGCAAGGAGGCAACGTGAACGCGAGGGCCATTGTGGTGACATCGGGGAAGGGCGGGGTAGGCAAGACCACCACCACGGCCAACGTGGGGGCCGCCCTAGCCAAGCTGGGCGAGAAGGTCGCCGTCATTGACGTGGACGTCGGATTGCGCAACCTGGACGTGGTGATGGGGCTGGAGGGCCGGGTCGTCTTCGACCTCATCGACGTGCTCGAGGGGCGCTGCAAGCGCTCGCAGGCCCTGATCAAGGACAAGCGCCTCGACGGGCTCTACCTGCTGCCGGCCTCCCAGACCAAGGACAAAGAATCCCTCGACCCCGAGAAGTTCCGCCACCTCGTCAAGGCGCTCATCGAGGAGGAGGGCTTCCACCGCGTGCTCATCGACTCCCCCGCCGGCATCGAGCGCGGCTTCCAGACCGCCGCCACCCCGGCCGAGGGCGCCTTGGTGGTGGTCAACCCCGAAGTCTCCTCCGTGCGCGACGCCGACCGCATCATCGGCATGCTCGAGGCCCGCGAGGTGCGCGAGAACTTCCTGGTCATCAACCGCCTGCGGCCGAAGATGGTCGAGCGCGGCGACATGCTCTCGGTCGAGGACGTGCAGGAGATCTTGGGCCTCAAGCCCATCGGCATCGTCCCCGAGGACGAGAAGGTGCTGGTCTCGAGCAACGAGGGCGAGCCGCTGGTGCTCAAGAACGGCTCGCTGGCCGGCAACGCCTTCATGGACGTGGCCCGGCGCATCCGGGGGGAGAGCGTGCCCTTCCCCGACTTCCGCGAGAAGAGCGGCTTCATGGGCACGCTGCGCAAGCTCTTCGGAGGGGGGTAGCCGATGGCCTGGTTCTGGCAGCGCAACAAGAGCAAGGACGTGCTCAAGGAGCGGCTTAAGCTGACCCTGGCCTACGACCGCGCCCAGCTCGCCCCCGGCATGGTGGACGCCCTCAAGAACGACCTGCTCGAGGTGCTCAAGCGCTACTTCCCCGCCGAGCACGACGCCCTGAACGTCGAGCTCGAGCAGCGCGGCGAAAAAGTGGTGATGATCGCCAACATCCCCCTGCGCTAGGGCGCGGCCCGATCGTGAGCCAGGGCTTCTAGCCCCGGGCGCCGGGGCTTAGGCTTTAAGCAATGGTTCTGCCCCGCATCCCCCTCCTCGCCTACGACTGGAGCCTGGTCACGGTGGTCGGCCTGATCCACGTGGCCGGGCTCGTGACCCTGCGCAGCGCGGCCCCTAGCCCGGCCATCTTCGCCAACCAGCTCATGTTCTCGGCGGTGGCGGTGGCGGCGGCCGCGGCCTTGCAGCTCCTCAGCCGCCGCCAGGTGCAGGCGTGGGGCTGGCTGCTGTACGCGCTGTCGCTGGGGCTGCTGGTGGCGGTGCTGGCGGTGGGCCGCGAGGTCAACGGGGCCAAGGCCTGGCTGAGCTTCGGGCCGGTCAGCTTCCAGCCCAGCGAGCTGGCCAAGCTCTCGCTGATCCTGGTGCTCGCCCGCTGGCTCAGCCGCCGCGAGCCCGGCAGCCTGCTGGGCTACTTCCCGCCCCTGCTCATCGCCGCCCCCGTCCTGGGGTTGGTGCTCGTCGAGCCCGACTTGGGGGGCACCACGGTGCTGGCGGTGATCGTGGCCGCGCTGCTGCTGGCGTGGGGGATGCCCGTGCGGCACGTGCTGCTGGGGCTGGTGCTGGTGGCTATAGCGGCCCCCTTCGCCTTCAACCACCTCGAGCCCTACCAGCAGCAGCGCATCATCGTGGGCTTCAACCCCGAGAGCGACCCCCAGGGCAAGGGCTACCAGCAGATCCAGTCCATGATCGCCATCGGCTCGGGCGGCCTCCTGGGCAAGGGCTACGGCCAGGGCACCCAGAGCCAGCTCGGCTACGTGCCCGAGAAGCAGAACGACTTCATCTTCGCGGTGCTCAGCGAGGAGTGGGGCTTCGTGGGTGCGGTGGCGCTGCTGGTGCTGTACGGCCTGCTGTTCTTCCGGCTGGCGCGCATGGCGCTGGAGTGCAACCGGCTCGAGGACCGCCTGATCGTCGTGGGGGTGCTCGCCATGATCGCCTTCCAGGTGATGGTCAACATCGGCGTGACCATCGGCATGGCCCCGGTCACCGGCCTCACCCTGCCGCTGTTCTCGGCCGGCGGCACCAGCCTGCTCTTCGTCTACCTCTCCCTAGGGCTCGCCGCCCTCGTCCACCGCGACCGCTACCGCGACCTTTGAGGGCGCCTCCGGCGCATTCCCGCGCGGAGAAGCGGGGCTCGCGGGAGACACGGCGGGGGCGCTCGAGGCCGCGCCACCTTTCAGTTGCCCTTAAGCGGGCGGGCTATACTTGGGAGCAAGGAGGTTCCCTATGCCCTTGGGTCTGCCCGAAATCCTCATCATCCTGCTGATCATCCTGCTGCTCTTCGGAGCCCGCAAGCTGCCCGAACTCGCCCGCGGCCTGGGACAGTCGGCCAAGGAGTTCCGCAAGGGGCTCAACGACGACGGCAAGGAAGGCGAGGCCAAGCCCGAGCAGAAGCAGGGCTGACCTGCCGAGCCGAAAAGGAGCCGGGCCAAAGCCCGGCTCCGCGGTTTTTCACGCTACTTGAGGCCTAATTTCTTGCGGGCCTCGTTGACCTGGGCCGAAGTGAGCTTCTTGGCGCGCTGGGCCTTGACCTCGGCGGCGGTGAAGGCCTTCTGGCCCTGGGGCAGCTTGTTGCCCCAGCTCGTGCTGACGTGGTTGAGCACGGCCGCGACCTGGTCGTCGGAGAGCTGGGCGAAGGCGGGCATGGCCCCGCTGTACTTCTGGCCCTTCACGGTGATCTCGCCGGTGAGGCCGTACAGCATCACCTGGACCAGGTACTCGCGGCCCCCTTTGGCGGCCAGGACCTCGGGGATGTGGCCCGCCAGGGGAGGGAACACGCCGGGGATGCCCGCACCGGTGGGCTGGTGGCAGCCTTGGCACTGCTGGTAGATGGTGGCGCCTTGCTGGGCCGACTGGGTAAAGGCCACGGGAATGAGCGCCAGCGGGAGCAGCAGGTACAGGTATTTACGCATTGAAATCCTCCTTTGCCCTATTCTACCCAGCCTGTGCCCGACTACCGCAGACCCAGGCGGATGCGCTGCGCCATGACCTGCGCCGGGGTCAGGCGGGTGGAGCGCAAGGGCGTGAAGTCGGCGGCGGTGAAGGGTTTGAAGCCCTGCGGCAGCAGCTTGTCGTTGCCCCAGGCGGTGAGCACGTAGTTGAGGATGGCGGCGAGCTCTTCGTCCTTGAGGTGGCTGAAGGGGGCCATCACGCCGTTATAGCGCTGCCCCTTGACCACCAGCTCGCCCTGCAGGCCGTAGAGCAGGAGCTGGGCCACGTAGCTACGCCCCTCGTTGTTCTGCACCAGGGTAGGCGCGTGCTCGACAAGCGGCGGGAAGGCCCCGGTGCGCCCCAAGCCCTTCTCCCCGTGGCAGAAGGCGCAGTTCTGCTGGTACAGCACAGCCCCCGACTGGGCCAAAGCCCCCCCCAGCAGGCTGAAGGCCGCGAGCACGACGCACAACGATTTCATCTCTTTTCCAGTATGGGGCATGGAAAATGGGATGGATGTGATGGGGAGGCCGGGCGGGGTCGTACGTCGAACGCAAGACGCCAGACGCCAGGGGTCGTACGTCCTACGTCCTACGTCGTACGTGAGATGCCGGACGCAAGACGCGAGACGCGTGTCCTACGTCTTACGCCGTACGCCTGGGTCCTCGGGCCTCGACCCTTAACCACCCACACGCTGCGCGTTCAGCGTGCCTTCACCTCGGCCCATACCGCGTTGAAGGCGTCGAGGTCGGGGCCTAGGTCGGCGAGGAACTCGAGCTTTTGCTGCACCTCGGCCGGGGGGTAGATCACGGGGTTGTCCTTGGCCTCGATCATGGGCAGGGCGGCGGGGACGGGGGTGCCGTAGCCGATGCCGTTGGAGACCTGGGCCGCGACCTCGGGCTCGAGCAGGTAGTTGATGAACTTGTAGGCCAGCTCGGCGTTGGGGCTCTTGCTCAGCACGGCCAGGCTGTCGGTCCAGCGGGTGCCGCCCTCGGCGGGGATGACGTACTTGACCTTCTCGTTCTCCTCCATGGCGCGGAAGGCGTCGCCCGAGTAGGCCACCGCCACGGCCGCGTTGCCGCCCAGCACCTGCTGCACCGCGTCGGTGCCCCCGGCGAAGCCCTGGCTTCGCCGCTTGGCGTCGATGAGCAGGCCCTTCACCCTCTCCAGCACCGCCGGGTCGGTGGTGTTGACCGACTCGCCCAGGTAGCGCAGCGCCGCGCCCATCTGCTCGCGCATCTCGGTGAGCAGCAGGAAGCTGCCCACGCTTTTGGCCGGGTCGAAGAGCACCGCCCAGCTATCCACCGGCCCCTTGACCAGGTCCTCGCGGTAGACCAGGCCCGTGGTGCCCCACTGGTACACCACCGAGTGCTTGCTCTCGGGGTCGAAGGCGGGGTTGGCGAACTCGGGGCCTAAGTTGGCGAGGTTGGGGATCTTGGACTTGTCGAGCTCGAGGATGGTCCCCTTGCGGGCGAGCTGCCCGATGAGGTAGTCGGAGACGATGACGAGGTCGTACTCGGTGTCGCCGCCGGCCTCGAGCTTGGAGATCATGGCCTCGGGGTCGTCGTAGGTGTCGAGCACGACCTTGACCTTCTCGCGCTCCTCGAAGCCCTTGATCACCTCCTCGGGCATGTAGTCCGACCAGTTGTAGACGCGCAATTCGCTCGCCCCCTGCTTGGGGCAGGCCGTGAGCAGGGGAACGAGCACCAGCAATGCCAGCCATTTCTTCACGCTTTACCTCCTTAGCGCCTACGCCAGAATAGGGCCCCGAGCACCAGGATCAAAATGGTAGCCCCCACCATCAGCGTCGAGAGCGCGTGGATCTCGGGGGTGATGCCGGTCTTGACCTTGCCGTAGATGTACAGCGGCAGCGTGGTCGAGCCCGAGCCCGAGGTGAAGAAGGTCACCACGAAGTCGTCGAGCGAGAGGCTGAAGGCCAGCAGCGCCCCCGAGACCACCCCCGGCCAGGTCAAGGGCAGCGTCACCTCCCAGAAGGTGCGCCAGTTGTCGGCCCCCAGGTCGCGGGCGGCCTCCTCGAGCGCCGGGTCCAACAGCATCAGCCGCGCCCGCACCACCAGCGTCACGTAGGCGATCTGGAAGCTGACGTGGGCCAGGATGATGGTGAAGAGCGAGAGCCTGGGCCAGCCGATGCCGTCGCGCACGGTG
Organism: Calidithermus terrae; assembly: GCF_003574345.1. Classification (NCBI taxonomy): domain Bacteria; kingdom Thermotogati; phylum Deinococcota; class Deinococci; order Thermales; family Thermaceae; genus Calidithermus; species Calidithermus terrae. The sequence continues at coordinate 5,382 of NZ_QXDL01000046.1, read as the reverse complement.
TCGAAGAGCAGCAAGAGCGAGATGCCCATCACCACGTCGGGCACCACCACCGGCACGTAGAGCAAGTAGCGCAGGAAACTGCGCAGCCGGAAGCGGTAGCGCACGATGCCCATCGCCAGCAGGGTGCCCAGCACCGTCGAGACCAGCGTCGAGGTGAAGGCCACCACCAGCGTGTTGCCCAAATACTCCCCGATGCGCCGGTTCTCCAACAGCGCCTCGTACCACCTGAGGCTGAAGCCCGTCCAGTTGACCCCGAAGCGGCTCTCGTTGAACGAGAGCACCACGATCACCGCGATGGGCAGGTACAAGAAGGCGAAGACCAGCCAGGAGTAGGCGGCGAGGAGGCGTTTCACGGGCACCCCCGGCGCGCCCAACGCCGGACGCCGGAGGCCGAAGGCCTGTGCACGAGCGTTTCCTCCTGGCGCCGCGCGTTCGACGTTAGGCGTCTGGCGTTTTTCATCCTCATACCAGCTCGTCGAGCCCCCTCTCCCCCTGGGTGCGCGCGTACAGCCACAGGCCCAGCAGCACCATGACCATCAGGATCATGCTCACCGCCGCGCCGAAGGCCCAGTTCTGGGCCGAGGTGAACTGCTGCTGGATGAGGTTGCCGATGAGGGTGATCTTGCCCCCACCCAGCAGGTCGGCGATCACGAAGGTGCCCACGGCGGGGATGAAGGTGAGCAGGAAGCCCGCGAAGAGGCCGGGGAGGGTCTGGGGGAAGATGGCCTCCCAGAAGCCCCGCACCGGGGTCGCCCCCAGGTCGTAGGCGGCCTCGAGCTGGCTCCAGTCGATGCGCTCGACCGCGGCGTACAGCGGCAGCACCAAAAAAGGCAGGAAGGTGTAGACCGTGGCGAGGTAGACCGCGAAGCTCGAGGGGAAGAGCTCGGCGGGGGGCAGGCCGAAGGCGGTGACCACGGCGTTGACGGCGCCCTCGCGCTGCAGCAGGATGATCCAGGCGTAGACCCGGATGAGGAAGTTGGTGAAGAAGGGGATCACCACCAGCAGCAGCAGCGCCTGCTTGTGGCGGTGGGCGGCGATGTAGAAGGCCAGCGGGTAGCCCATCAGCACCGTGAGCACCGTGGCCCACCCGCCGATCCACAGGCTGCGCCCCACGATCTCCCAGAACAGCGGCTCGGTGAAGAAGCGCACGTAGTTGTGCAGGCCCCAGGGCGGGGCCAGGCTGCCGGCGCTGCTGCGGCTGAGGAGCGAGGCCAGGAGGATCAGCAGCGAGGGCACGAGCACGAAGACCACGAGCCACAGCGCCCCGGGGCCCACCGTCACGAGCAGGCGCCGCGCCTTCTGCCAGGGGGTGGCGGCCTCGTTCACGCGGGGGCACCCCCGTCGGCACCGGTCTCGCTCACCACCACCAGCTTCTCCGGGGTCATGGCTACCCACACCGCCTCGTCGTAGGTGAACTCGTCGTGGCCGGGCTCGAGGATGTCCTGGTTGAGGGTGTCCACCGTGAGGCGCATCCCGCCGGCCTCGAGCAGGTACTGGTTCTCGGCGCCGGTGTAGATGATGTCGTCCACGCGGGCCTGGAAGACGTTGGGCAGGTTGGGCCGCTCGCGGAAGAGCCGGATCTTCTCGGGCCGGATCGAAAGCAGCACCTCCTGGCCCGGGGTGAGCGCGTCCTCCTCGTCGAGCACGAACTCCCCCAGCGGGGTCCGGACGCGGCGGGGCTCGAGCGCCGTCGCGGGGATGAGGTTGGAGTCGCCCAGGAAGCGGGCGACGAAGGGGGTGCGCGGCAGCTCGTAGACGTCTTCGGTGGCGCCCACCTGCTCCACGAGGCCTTTGTTCATCACCGCGATGCGGTCGCTCATCACCAGCGCCTCCTCCTGGTCGTGGGTCACGAAGATGAAGGTGATGCCCAGCCGCTCCTGCAGGTTCATCAGCTCCACGCGCAGCTCCTGCCGGAGCTTGAGGTCGAGCGCGGAGAGGGGCTCGTCCAGAAGCAGCACCTCCGGCTCGTTGACCAGGGCCCGCGCCAAAGCCACGCGCTGGCGCTGCCCGCCCGAGAGCTGGTGGGGGCGGCGCTTCTCCAGGCCCTGCATGTTGACGAGCTCGAGCGCCCCCGCCACCCGCCGGGCGATCTCCTCACGGGCCATCCCCTTCATGCGCAGCCCGAAGGCGATGTTCTGCTCGACGCTCATGTGCGGGAAGAGCGCGTAGTTCTGGAAGACGGTGTTGACGGGGCGGCGGTAGGGCGGCACGCCGGTCATGTCCTTGCCGGCGATGTACACCTTGCCCTCGCTGGGCTCCTCGAAGCCGGCGATCATGCGCAGCAGCGTGGTCTTGCCGCAGCCGGAGGGCCCCAGCAGGCTGAAGAACTCCCCGTCGCGGATGTCGAGGTCGATGCCGCGCACCACCTCCACGTCGCCGAAGCGCTTGCGCACGCGCTCGAGGCGCACCGCCACGTTCTCGCCCAGCTTGCGTTCGCGCCGTCCGCGGAAGAGCGTCGGGTCCACAGCCCCGAGTCTAAGGGCCCACCCCCCTCCCGGCAAGGACGCGCTGCCGGAGCCCCTTTCCGCCCGGTAATTCCCCGGCGAACGAAACCCAATCTTCTCCTCATCGTGCTCACCAAAGCCCTTGCCCATCGCCTCTTTTTCTGCTACACTGGCCTTTGCCTGCTCGGGCGCGTCCCGGCTTCGACGGGGATTCGCGAAAGCAAGGCTGCGTGTCGAGGTGGCCGGTGGCCTCGTAAAAACCGGCAAAGCCATAACTGGCAACAGCAACGCTTACTCCCTCGCTGCTTAAGTCAGCGACGTTCCCGGCAAGCCCCGCCGTTGGCTCGGCCGGCGAACGACCTAAAAACGGCTAGCCCAAGGCAAGGCACCGTAGCCGCGGGCGAAGCTTAACGGAGCTCGGCCCCAGGCCCCTGTCGGCGGGGAAACCCGGGGCGACACCCAAACACCGACTACACACGTAGACGCCTGCCGTAGGGGTCTTCGGACGAGGGTTCGACTCCCTCCGCGTCCACCAAGGCAACTCCCCGCCCCCCAAAGGGGCGGGGTTTTCGTCGTGGGGCCTTTGGGCTACCTCGTCACCTGCTGGTACAGCTCGGTGGCTTCGGCGAGGTGCTGGCGCACGGCGGGGAGGGTGGCCTGCACGTACTGGCGCACGTCGTTGTCGAGGGTGACGCCGGGGCTTTGAGGGTTGTTGCCCTGTCCCTGGCCTTGCCCCTGCCCCTGGCCCGGGTTGGCCGGCGTGCCCTGCATGGCCTCGCTGCCGCCCGCCTTGAGCATGGTGTCGAGGAAGAGGGCGGCCATCTCGTGCCCGTCCACCTGCGCCTTGAGGTAGGCCCGCTCGAAGTCGGGGCCTTGCAGCAGCGAGGCGTTGAGGAGGATGAGGCGGTTGTGCACGCCCTCGTTCTGCGGCAGCGTGACGTTCTTGCTGCGGGCGAGCTGTTGGAGGGTCTGCTGGTTCTTGGTGTGCTCGTCGATCATCTTCTGGGCATAGCGCTTGACGGCGTCGCGGATGTTCTTGGCGAGGGCGGCCTTGGAGGCGTCGATCTCGAACTGGTTGCTCATAGCCATGGCCTGTAAGCCCAGCACCACCACGTTGCCGCCGGTGGCGTCGGGCGAGGCCTGCGGGTTCTGGTTCGGGTTCTGCTGGGCGAGCCCTAGGGCCGCGAGGGTGAACAGGGCGAGGGTGTACCGCTTCATGGTTTCCTCCTTGTGGGCGGACGGGTGTCCACTCCCCATTGCAAGCCCGCGGGCGGCTTTTGGCATGACCTATCGGCGGGGCTCGAGCCGACCCCGAGCGGGGGTGCGGGTGGCACCCGCTCGAGGGGGTGCGTTAACACTTTCGGGGGCCCCGCCGTGCGGCCCTGTCCCGCCCCAATGCGATCGCGTCCGCATTTTGCCCGGCGCCCGCCCCGAATAATGGAGGGGTGCTCTGGCTCCGCGCCGCGGTGATCGCCGCCCTGCTGCTGGCCTTCGCGGGCCCCAGCCTGCCCCTGCAGCCCGTGCGCACGGTGGTGCTGCTCGACCAGAGCCCCTCGGCGCGCGAGGGGGTCGCGCGGGCCGTGAGCGGCCTCCCGGCGCTGCCCGGCGTGCGCTACCTGGCCTTCGCCGAGCGGGCCCAGCCCGTCCCCTCCGCCGCCGCCCGCCGCCAGGACCTGGGCGAGGGCACCGACCTCTACGGGGCGCTGCTCGAGGCCCGCAAGCTCGGCCCCGACCGCGTGGTGGTGCTCTCCGACGGCCTGTCGCAGGGCGAGGTGCTGCCCGTGGGCACCCCGGTCTACGCCTTCTGGACCCCGCCGAGCCCCAAGCTCTCGCTGGGCCTGCTCCCCCCGGCCTACCCCGTGCAGGGCGAGACCGTGGAGGTGCGGGTGCTGCTGGAGTCCACCGCCGACGCCGAGGCCCGGCTGGTGGTGGAGGGCCCGGCCGGGCGGCAGGAGCGGCAGGTGCGGGTGAAGGCCGGGCGGCAGAGCTTCGGCTACCGCTTCCCCCTCGAGCGCCCCGCCACCGTGCGGGCGAGGGTCGAGAGCCCGCTGGGCCGCGACAGCGCGCAGGTGCAGGTGAGCCCCGCCGACAAGGTGCGGGTGTGGGTGCTGGGCGACGAGCCGCTGGCGCGCTACCTCGAGGCCCAGGGCTTCGCGGTCGAGCGGCGCAGCCGGGTCACGCTGCCCATCCAGGCCGACGTGGTGGCCCTCGGGCTGAGCACCCGCGACCTCAGCGAGGCCGAGATCGACGCCCTGCAGGGCTTCTTGGGCCAGGGCGGGAGCCTGCTGTGGACCGCCACGCCCCGGGGGCTGTTCTTCGGGGGCTGGGAGCGCAGCACGCTCTCCGAGGCCATCCCGCTCGAGCCCCTGGAGCAGGACGGCGGGGTGGGGCTGGTGCTGGTGCTCGACGTCTCGGGCAGCATGCTCCAGGCCGACAAGCTGGGCCTGGCGGTGACGGGGGCGCTCGAGCTCATCCGCTCGGCCCGCGAGCAGGACTACGTGGGCGTGATCGCCTTCTCCAGCAGCTACCGCTGGGTCTTCCGCCCGCGCCGCATGACCCCCCAGGGGCGCAAGGCCGCCGAGAGCCTGCTGCTGGCCGCGCAGGCCGGGGGCGGCACCGAGCTCGGCGGGGCCTACGCCGAGGCCGTGAAGGCCCTCGAGCCCCTCCCCGTCGAGGACAAGCGCATCCTGGTCATGACCGACGGCCAGATCGCCGACCCCATCCCACCCGTGCTCGCGGCCGCCGCCCAGGGGCAGCAGCGCAAGGTCTTCACCAGCACCGTCGCGCTGGGCCAGGACGCCGACCAGGGCTTCTTGCGCGAGCTGGCCCAGCGGGGCGGGGGCAGTTTCTGGTACGTGCCCAGCCCCCGCGACCTGCCCCGCTTCTTCCTCGAGGAGGCCCAGCGCCAGTTCAAGCGCGAGGCCCTGGAGGGCACCTT
>NZ_QXDL01000459.1:0-734 GCF_003574345.1 Calidithermus terrae | reverse complement strand
CAAGGCGCCCCGCGTCTTGCGTCTTGCGTTTGGCGTCTTGCGTACGACGTACGACCCTCACCCCGCGCCGGGCACTCATCCCCCTCGAGCCACCCCCGCCACCGCCCGGAACCCCGCCTTGAAACGCTCGTACGCCGCGGCGTAGGCCGGCTCTAGCCGGGCGGGGAGGGGCTCGGACGCGGGCGCGGTGGCCTCCAGCATCTCCCCCACGCTGCCGTATACCCCGGCGCCCACCAGGCCGAGCAGGGCAGCGCCCCGGGCCGGGCCTTCCTCGACGGGGGTGCGGGCTAAGGGGGCCTCGAGCACGGCCGCGAGGACGGAGAGCCACAGCTCAGAGCGGGCCCCGCCGCCGATGGCCAGGAGCCGGTCCGCGGCTGCGAGGGGCTTCATGACCTCGAGCACGTCCCGCAGGCTGAAGGCCACGCCCTCGAGCAGGGCGCGGGTGAGGTGGCCGCGGGCGTGGGCCAGGCTCAGGCCCAGCCAGGCCCCGCGCAGCTCGGGGTCGAGGTGGGGGCTGCGCTCGCCCGCCAGGTAGGGCAAAAACAGCAGCCCCTCGCTCCCGGGGGGCACGGCGGCGGCCTCCTGCATCAGCGCGTCGAAGGGCACGCCGGGGGCCAGACGGTCGCGGTACCACTGGAGGCTGCCCGCGGCGGCCAGGGTCACGCCCAGCAGGTGGTAGCCGCCGTCGGCGTGGCAGAAGAGGTGGACGCGGCCGTGGGGGTCGGGGGTGGGGC
>NZ_QXDL01000458.1:0-736 GCF_003574345.1 Calidithermus terrae | reverse complement strand
CCCATGGCCGGCCCCGCCCCCGTGCAGCGGGCCAGCTTCCCCCGCCTGCGCTTCGTGGGGGCCTTCCGCGAGCTCTACCTCCTGGCCGAGGCCGACGACGAGCTCTACGTCGTGGACCAGCACGCCGCCCACGAGCGCGTCCTCTACGAGGAGCTCTCGCGCCGCTACCGCGAGGAGCCGCCCGTCGAGCTCGAGCACCCCGAGCTGCTCAACCTCAGCCTGGGCGAGGAGCTCGCCTACCAGGAGCGGGCCGAGCAGCTCGAGGCGGCGGGGCTGGTGCTCGAGCCCTTCGGCCCCGGCCGCTACCGCATCCGCAGCGTTCCTGCCTTCCTCACCGCCCACCCCGCCCTCGTCGCCGAGGTGGTCAAGGGCACCCTCGCCGGCCACTCCTTCGCCGAGGCCTGGCGCACCGTCCTCGCCCGCCTGGCCTGCCTCCCCGCGATCAAGGCCGGTCACCCCATGGCCGAGGCCCCGGCCCAGGCCCTCCTCGACGCCCTGGCCCGCTGCGAGATGCCCTGGACCTGCCCCCACGGGCGGCCCACCGCCCTGGTGATGAGCGAACTCGAGCTCGCCCGCCGCTTCGGCCGCCGTGGGGTGCGGGCGGTAGAGCGGGTGAACGGGAAGCGGTAAGCCGTCAGCTATTAGCCATCAGCCATCAGCCGTCAGCGGAAGGCCCGTGACCTGTGGCTCGTGGTTACCCCACCCCCTCCCTCCCCGCGCCCGGGGAGGGGTATCC
>NZ_QXDL01000457.1:0-519 GCF_003574345.1 Calidithermus terrae | reverse complement strand
GACCCCCTTCGTGACCAGGGGGGCGCCGAAGCGGCTGATGCCGACGTAGAGGCCGCGGGCGCTGGGGCGGGCCTCGAGCAGGACGTCCTGGGTGAGGTCTTCCTCCTCGACGTGGGTGAGGAAGAAGTAGCCGCCGCCGAGGTCGCGGGCGGCCTCGAGCAGCACGGCGGTGCCGCCGTCGAAGCGGATGATCTGCTTGTCGAAGGACGTGAGTTCGGGCAGGGTGCCGCTCATCAGGGCGTGGGCCATCTCAAACCTCTCGAGCACGGGCCAGGGCTGGGGGTCTTCGCCGGTCTTGGTGAAGACCGCGTGGTAGAAGCCGCGGCCCTGCTCCTTCCACTTCAGGGCGTACTTGGTCTGCAGGTGGTGTTCGGGCGGGGGCGGGGTTTCGACCGCGAAGAGGCCGCTGGCGCGGGCCTCGGCCTGGGCGAACCGCCAGTATTCCTCGTGGTCGGTGGTGAGGAGCAGGGCGCCGCCCTCCGCGAGCCGGGTGGAGAGGCGGCGGAAGAAGGAGCGTTG
>NZ_QXDL01000456.1:0-791 GCF_003574345.1 Calidithermus terrae | reverse complement strand
AGTGGACGCCCTTGTACTCCGGCAGCTCGGCCCGTATCTCGGGCAGATACCTCTTCTGTTCGTAGAAGCCGACAGCCCTCCCGGCCTTCTTGTAGGCATCTCTACGCTCCTGCAGGGCCGCGTTGTACAACTGGCGGCACAGCGAGAGGGTGCGCTCCAGGTCTTTGTGCTGGGGCTGGGTGGGGTACAGGCGGTACTTGAACGCCTTCCTAGTCATCGTCCACCTGGTGTACAGGCGTAGCCGGTCCCGACAAAGGATCGTCCACCTGATGCTTGCGTTGCGACTCGATGTGGCGCTGGATGGTCTGGGCTGAGATGTTCCCGGCACTGCCCACGTAGAAGGAGGGCGTCCACAAATGACCGCCGCCCTTGCCCCGCCGTAGCTTCGGAAACTCTTGCAGGATGCGCCGAGCCGACACGCCCTTCAGTATCTTCGCCACGTCCGAGGGTGCCCACTTGGGCGGTACAGAAAGGAAAAGGTGCACGTGGTCGGGCATGACCTCCATGCCTAGCACCGCCCAGTCCCTCATCGAGCAGGCCTCCCGGAATACCTGCATCAGCCTTTCGCGCACCTCGCCCACAAAAACGTGCCTGCGGTACTTGGGGGTGAACACCAGATGGTAGTTCAGATTGTAATGCGAATGGCGCGTGGTGCGTTCTTCAGGCACGTGCATATGATAGCACATCCGCCGCCCACTATGCTATGTGCTCCTTCGGAGCGCGTGGGGGAGTCCATGTATCCCACGGACTGAAAGTCCGGGGGATTATAGCTCCCCCACGCCCCCTCTTTT
>NZ_QXDL01000455.1:0-795 GCF_003574345.1 Calidithermus terrae | reverse complement strand
GCCAGATCTCCGCGCGCTGGGCGGGGTCGGGGTGGGGGAAGTGCACCACGAAGCGGATGCGCCGCAGGAAGGCGCTGTCGAGGGATTCCTTGAGGTTGGTGGTGAGGACGGCGAGGCCGCGGTACTGCTCCATGCGCTGCAGCAGGTAGCTGACCTCGAGGTTGGCGTAGCGGTCGTGGGAGTCCTTGACCTCCGAGCGCTTGCCGAAGAGGGCGTCGGCCTCGTCGAAGAGCAGGATGGCCCCCCCGCCCTCGGCGGCGTCGAAGACGCGGCGCAGGTTCTTCTCGGTCTCGCCGATGTACTTGCTCACGACCTGCGCGAGGTCGATGCGGTAGAGGTCCAGGCCCAGCTCGGCGGCGAGCACCTCGGCGGCGAGGGTCTTGCCGGTGCCGCTGGGGCCGGCGAAGAGCGCGCTGATCCCCAAGCCCCGCTGCCCCTTGCGGGCGAAGCCCCAGCGCTCGTAGACCCTCGAGCGCTGCCGCACCTGGGCGGCGAGCTCCCGCAGCAGCCGCTGCTCGTGGGCGGGCAGCACCAAATCGGCCCAGGTGGCGGCGGCCTCGACGCGCTGGGCCAGGTCCTCCAGCCGGGGCCGGGCCTGCAGGCGGCAGGCCTGCCAGAGGTCGGGGGGGCGCTGGCCGAGCAGGTCCTGGATGGCCCGGGCGCTGAGGTTGAACTGCGAGGCCAGGGCGGCGGCCTCGGCTTCCCCCACCCCCTCCTGCCACAGCTCGAGCTGTTCCGCCGGGGTGGGCGGGCGCACCTCGAGCCGCAGGGCGGGGCGCTCGAGGTGCGCCCGCC
>NZ_QXDL01000454.1:0-855 GCF_003574345.1 Calidithermus terrae | reverse complement strand
ACCCCCTCCCGCGTGAGCCGCACACCCTGGCCGGGGCAGGCAGCGACCACCGAGCAGGTGTCCCCTGGGGGGTGGGGCTGTAGTCGTCCTGCGGGGCGGGCACAACCCCAGCGGATGATCGATTTCAACGGGGCGTTTGGCTATCGGCTATCAGCTATCGACTATTGACCATCGACCACCCCCGGCAACCGGACGCTCTGCGGGAAGCGGAAGAAGTCCTCCGGGTCGTACTGCTGCTTGACCTCTTGCAGGCGTGGGTAATTTTCGCCGTAGTAGCGCTCGGGCCAGTCCTCGAGGTCGGCGTCGGTGTAGTTGACGTAGGCCCCGCGGGTGTAGGGCGTGAGGGCGTCGCGCACGCCGCGGACCCAGGATAGGTGGTCTTCGGCGGCGGAGTCGTCGGACCAGTAGGCCTGGTATTGCAGGAAGAACTGGGCCCGGCGGTGGAAGAAGGCGGTGGCGTGGGGGGCGAGGTCGGCCACCTTGCCGCCGAAGTTTTCCAGTTGCACCAGGTCCTCGCCGGTGGGGGCTTTCTCCATCCAGGCGCACAGGGTCTGGAGGGCCTCGGGGGGCAGGGGCCCGTAGGCGAAGGCCGAGGTGTTCTTGAACTTCTTGTGGTCGCCGTGGAAGTGGACGGACCAGTCGGGCTCGGGGTCGCCGCCGAAGAAGTTGACGGCCTCGAGGAAGGCCTTGCGCTCCAGGCGCAGTTGGTGCGGGGGGACGCGGCGCAGGAAGGGCTCGAGGACGCGGCGCAGCTCGTCCAGCGGCCCCACGAACTGGCCCGTGGAGGTGACGGGGCCGGGCCGGGCGTGCCGGGGGCCGTAGAGCTTGAGCACCGAGGTGAGGCGGGGGTCGGCG
>NZ_QXDL01000453.1:0-863 GCF_003574345.1 Calidithermus terrae | reverse complement strand
GGGGTGGGGGCGGCTGAGGTATGCTGCATGTGGACTCACTCCTTTCGGGTTCCCAGAGGGCTTGGTTCCTAGGCCGTCACCCTCTGGTGTCTCGATACTACTTTACTTACAACACTAGGTCAAGCTCGATACTCCTGTGGTATTGTCAGTATGTGAAAGTAACGATCAGCTGGAAGCTGAAGGAGTTCCTCGAGCGCGAGGGCATTACGGCCTACCGCCTCCAGACGGACCTAAAGGAAAGGGTAGGCGCCCAGACCATCTACGTCTGGGTGCGCAACCCGCCCAAGCGGCCCGATCTGGGCATCCTGGCGGCGATCCTGGGCCAGCTGTCGGAATACACGGGCAGGAGGGTGGGGCTGGGGGAGGTGCTCGAGGTCAGCTATGAGTAGGCTCATCGCGCTCGTCATCTGGCTTGCGTTGGCGGGGCTGGGCCTGGCCCAGGTGCCCATGCGGGGCATCATGGACTGCCGGTCCGGGCTCTACGCCCTCACCGGGCCCGCGCTGAGGGCCGAGTACCGGGGGGGCAACCTGGTGCTCGAGTACGACCGCGCCTTCTTCAAGCTCAAGCGGATCACCGGCACCCCCATAATCCGGCTGGAGTACACCGACTCCGAGCTGAACTTCAAGACCTCGGTCCTCACCCCCAGCCGCTACGACGCGGCCAGCAAACGCCTGTACGTGCCGGTGGACCTGTACCGCCTCTCGAAGGAGGGCTTCTACACGCTCGAGGTCCGCATCATCGCCACCGACCGCGACGCCCGGTGTAACTCCACCCTGATCTACCGGGTGAGCAACGTCATCCTGCGCGGCGACTAGCCTACTTCGGCAGCGGCGGGAAGGTCGGGGGGAGCTGGGGCCGGGGG
>NZ_QXDL01000452.1:0-624 GCF_003574345.1 Calidithermus terrae | reverse complement strand
AGCTGCAGCACCACGCCCGCGGCTGCTACGCGGCCTTCTCCGAGATCAAGCGCCTCAACCGCCAGGCCGAAGAGGCCCTGCTCACCGCCGAGAAGCTCGCGGTGATGGCGGGCGCCCACGGCTTCGCCTACCCCCACGCCGAGCTGGAGCACGCCTGGAAGCGCCTGCTCTTCAACCAGTTCCACGACATCCTGGCGGGCTCGAGCGTCGCCAGCGCCTACGCCGACAGCCGCAACGAGCTGGGCGAGGCCCTGGCCCGCGCCCACCGGGCGGGATTCCGCGCCATGCAGGCCATCGCCTCGCGGGTGGACACCCGCTTAGGCGGGGCCGAGCCGGAGGCCCCCATCCGCTCGGTGCGCTGGGACGGCCCCACCTGGGTCACCGACTACGGCGACGGGGTGCCGGTGCTGGTGTTCAACCCCTCGCCCTGGCCGCGCCGCGAGGCCTTCCGCCTCGAGCTCAACGACTGGCACACCCCCGAGCTGTGCGTCCTCGACGACACCGGGCAACCCCTCCCCCACCAGGGCGTCCAGCCCGAGAGCGCCTCGGGCGGGCGTCCCGCCGTGCTCTTCGAGGTGGAGCTGCCCCCCCTGGGCTACCGGCTCTACCGCGTGGTGGACCAGC
>NZ_QXDL01000451.1:0-907 GCF_003574345.1 Calidithermus terrae | reverse complement strand
AGCGGGCGGTGAACCCCGCCGAGTTCGCCTCCAAGGCCAAGTTCAGCCCCTGGGCGGGCTGGGAGCTGCGGGGCTGGCCGGTGATGACGCTGGTGGAAGGGCGCGTGGCCTGGGCGCACGAGCGCCTCGTCGAAGGTGTTGCCGTCGGTGAGGAGGATCAGGCGGCGGCTGCCGGACTCGTTCTCGAGCAGGCGCATGGCCTCCTGCATCCCCGCGCCCATGTGGGTGCCGCCGGAGTACTGCGTCAGGCGCTCGGCGGCCGAGACCAGGCGCACCTTCTCGCTCGCCGGGGTGAAGGGCTGCACCACGCGGGCGTCGTCGTCGAACTTGACGAGGGCCAGGCGGTCGGAGGGCTGGAGCTGGGGGCTGTTGAGGAGGTTCTGCAGCGCCTCCACCACCAGGTCCATCTTGCTCTTGGCCCCGCGCACCACCTCGTAGTCCTTGCCGTCGACGCGGATGCTCTGGCCGGTGCGCTCGGTGGGCTCGGTGACTACCTCGCGCATCGAGCCCGAGGTATCGACGACGAAGGCCACCGCGAGCTGGGGGCGGGCGTTGGCGACTTCGGCGGCGGGCCGGACCTTGAGCGCCAGGAACAGCTTCTGTCCCGGCTGGTTGGCGGTCAGGTATTCCCGGTGGGGTTGAACGCTTACCTCCAGCATGAGTCCTAGCCTCCTTCAGTAGCCCTAGAGTATCCCCCAGCCTTGCCAAACGCCAAATCACGCTGGAATGGCAGCGGCCAAAGCCGTAACCGTGCCAGGGGGGGTGCTTTTTTGTGCTGGTGAGGGGGCGTGTTGCGGTGCTGTGGTTTGGCGGTGTCGGTTCCGCCGTCGGGGGAGCGAGGGGGGGGCCATTCCACATGGCGAGGGCATCGCGGTACGCGACCCGGCGTACGCCGGAAACCTGCTCC
>NZ_QXDL01000450.1:0-912 GCF_003574345.1 Calidithermus terrae | reverse complement strand
CCGCCGAGGCCCCCGGCTTCTCCGCCGACCTCGAGCGCCTGGGCCTCAGCCGCGAGCGCAACGGCCCCCCCTGGTTCTTCCGCGCCTCGCTGGGGCGGCGGGCCTACACGCTGGCCCTGTGCCGCCTGGGCGAGTGCGAGCCGCCTGAACTGCTCGAGCTGCGCCGCCAGGGCAGCGTGCAGTACGCCGGCCTGGTCGCCGGGGAGTCCATGCGCGAGGAGGCCCTGGCCGAGCTGGCCCAGTGGCGGCCCTCCGGCCTGGGCGGGGGCGGCCTGTGCTACATCTCGCCCGAGGCCCTGCAGAAGCTCGCCAAGCTGCGCCAGGTCTTCCCGGTCGGCCCGGTCGAGGTCGAGCGCTTCCTCAAGACCGGCCGCCTCGACCTCGAGTCCCTCCACCACCTCGAGGACGAGCTCGAGGGCATCCTGGGCGAGCGCGCCGCCTTCTCCTCGGTGCTGCTCTCCCTGGCCGAGATGCCCCAGCAGAGCGTGTTCCTGCTCGCCGACCTCGTCGGCAGCGACCTCCCCCTCGAGGCCGACACCGTGCGCCAGATCCTCGACGTGCTCGCCGGCCCCCCCTTCCTCCTCCTGAAACGCCTCTCGCCCGGCGAATACCTCCTGCGCACCACCGTCGCCGACGCCCTCGCCGAGTTCACCCAGTACGCCCGGCTGATGGCGACCCGCGCCGAAGCGGTGCTGCGGTAATTGCCAGCGGTCACACCAGGTTCGGGTGGATGGCCTCCCATCGGGAGGCTATCCACCCCGGCCGAAGGGAGTGCCCTGGGCTTCACGAAGATGTACCTCTGACGGATCTGAAGAGTATCTTTGTGAAGCCGGTATCAGTCATCAGCCGTCAGCAGGAGGCTGGTGGCTCGTGGTTCGCCCACCCCTTCCCTCCCCGCCCGCGGGGAGGGTT
>NZ_QXDL01000045.1:0-22648 GCF_003574345.1 Calidithermus terrae | reverse complement strand
GACCAGGGGGTGGATGGGGGTGGGGCCGGGGGTCAGCAGGACCATGGTTTCCTCCGAGGACTCGCCGCCTCGAGCCTGGGCTGTAGGGGCTTAGGCTTCACTGCCATCACCTTCGGTCTGCGCTCGGCGCGGGCATGGCAAAACCCCCCGCTGGGCAAATCCCGACGGCCTCATGCAGCGAAGCATGAGCGCCGTTACAGGATAGCTCGGGCGGAGGGTCGCATCTGCCTCCGACTATAGCAGCGGTAGTGAGATGTGTAAAGCGCTTATGTCACTCACGGGCTTAGCCCAACCTTAATCGCCCCGGGCGCAAGCACCTGCGGCACGCCTGCGGGGCGGCATCGGCCGGCGGCAGCCGGCCTGGGCTCTCCCCCAGCCGGAGGCCTGAGGGCCGTGCGTCAGGGGCACCCCGGCGAAAACTTTAGTCTGCTAGACTAAACTTCGATGAAGGACTATTACGCAACCTTGGGCGTGAGCCGTGAGGCCACTCCGGACGAGATCAAGAAGGCTTACCGGAAGCTGGCCCTGCAGTACCACCCGGACAAGAACCCGGGGAACAAGGAGGCGGAGGAGAAGTTCAAGGCCATCAACGAGGCCTACTCGGTGCTCTCCGACCCCGACAAGCGGGCCAACTACGACCGCTACGGCACCGAGGCCCCCCAGACGGGCGGCTTCCCCGGGGGGTTCGGCGACGTGTTCGACCTCTTCGAGCAGGTCTTCGGCTTCCGCTCCCCGGGCGGGCCGGGGCGGGCCCCCCGCGGGGAGGACCTCGAGGCCACCGTCGAGCTCCTTCTCAGCGACGTGCTGCATGGCGCCGAGAAGGAGCTGAGCTACCAGCGGCTGGTGAACTGCGAGGCCTGCGCGGGCCAGGGCGGCAAGCGCGAGCCCTGCAGGAGCTGCCACGGGCGGGGCGTGGTCGAGCAGGTGCAGCGCACCATCTTCGGCAACGTGATGACCCAGGCCCCCTGCGCGGCCTGCCGCGGCCGGGGTTACACCGTGAGCGAGACCTGCCCCGCCTGCAAGGGCCAGGGCCGGGTGCGGCGCGAGGAGCACATCAAGGTGCAGATGCCCGCGGGCATCGACGAGAACCAGCTCCTGCGGGTGTCGGGCATGGGCAACCTGGGGCCGGGCGGGCCCGGCGACCTCTTCGTGCGGCCCCGCCTCGCCCCCCACCCCCACCTCGAGCGCGAGGGACCCCACCTCGTCTACCGCCTCAAGCTGGGGCTGGCCCAGGCGGCGCTGGGCACCAAGGTGGAGGTGCCGGGGCTCGAGGGCCCCATCCCCCTCGACGTCCCCCCCGGCACCGGGCACGGCGAGGTGTTCGAGATGGAGGGCAAGGGGCTGCCCTACGCCGGGCGGCGCCACCGCGGCAACCTGCAGGTCGTCACCGAGATCGCCGTGCCGCGCAACCTCTCCGACCGCGCCCGCCAACTGCTGCGCGAGTTCGCCCAGGAGACCGGCGAAGAGGTCGCCCCGGAGGGCTTTTGGGACAAGCTGAAGCGGGTTTTCAAAGGATAGACATGCCAGATGAGAGCGTGCTAGGCTGAGGCATCTGGGCCACTGGGGTAGCCCCCGAGGCAATGCAGGACCCCGTCACCCGGATGGAGCGTCGCCCCGCGGGCGGCGGCTCGGCACGAAGGAGCAGTATGCAGAAAGGCAAAGTGAAGTGGTTCAACGCCGAGAAGGGGTACGGGTTTATCGAGCGCGAGGGGGACAGCGACGTGTTCGTCCACTACAGCGCCATCAACTCCAAGGGCTTCCGCACCCTCAACGAGGGCGACGTGGTGAGCTTCGAGGTGGAAGCCGGCAAGAACGGCAAGGGGCCCCAGGCGGCCAACGTGACCGTGCTCGAGCCCGCCAGGCGGTTCTGAGCTCCCGATCTCGCAACCCCGAAACCCCCGGCCGCGGCCGGGGGTTTTTCTTTTTTCTGCAGGGGCGGGTCATGCCCGTTCGGTTGCTCCGCCGCCGTCCGGCGCCGCACTGACCGAAGCGGGCCTCATACCGGATTCAAAAAGATAATCATCCAAATCCAAAGATCCCAGAGGTCATCTTTTTGAATCCCAGAGCACACCCCTCCCTGACGGTCGGCGAAGAAAGCGTCTCCCTTCCAAGGGGCGGTACCGCCCTCCGCTACGCGGATAACTTCGGTCGGCCGCCCCGCCTTGGCGGGGCGGCGTCACCGTTCGGTGACGAACTGACCGAATCGGGTATCAAATCACGGTGAAGCTCAGCAGCAGCTTCTTCACCTCGTAGTCGAGCCGCAGGGTGCCGCCCTCGGCGGCGGTGGCGGTGCCGCCCAACACCAGCACCACCTGGACCTTCTTGTCGTTGACCGCCGCCACCTGCTCGGCGCTGAGGTCGGCGCTGCCCTCGAGCTCGAGGCTGCCGGCGCCGAGGTCGAGGGCCTGGGAAGCGCCCAGCCTGTACCGCTCCTGCACAACGTCGGTCACGCCGGCCGGGGCGAGGTAGGCCTGCACGGTCACGGTGCCGCTCAGCCCCGGCCCGCTCGTGGCGAGCGCCACCGCGTAGGTCAGGCGGACCGACTTGAAGCTCACCGGGACGTTCTGGCCGCTGAAGTCGAGGCCCCAGGGGCCCTCCTGCGGCAGGGTCACCCCGTCGAAGGCGACCGTCCCCCGGGGCACCTCACGGCTGTAACTCCCCGACTTTCGGCTCCCGAGGTGTCCCAGAAGGTCGAGGGTGATCGGCAGAATCGCGCACGCCCCCAACAAGCCGGCACCCACGAGCAGGAGAAAGCGCAAACGGTGCATGGGCAGAGGATACCCGCCTTAACTGATTCCCCGCTGGGTCTCCCTCCCCGCCGGGGTCGAGGTCGAGGGCCAAGGCGTACGACGTAAGACGTACGACCGGCGCCTCGCCCCTCGCGTCTTGCGTTTGGCGTCTCGCGTACGACGTACGACCCACGGTACGACCCACGCCCGGCCAACGAGCCCCCGCGCCGTGTCCTATAACCCAAATCTCAGAATGCCAGGGGATAAAATCAGGGCAAACCATGAAGATCGCTGACCGTTTTCAATTCCGTCCCGTACTGCCCGCATTGGCCCCCGAGATTCACCGCCTGTATTTGGACAGCCCCACCTACTTCAACCTCATCGGCATGGAGGTCCCCTCGCTGGCCGACGTCGAACGCGAGCTCGAGGTGCTCGAGCACGACCCCCGGCGCCGGGTCTCGCTGCTGGAGCAGGACGGGGAGGTGGTGGGCTACCTCGACTACAAGCTCACCTACCCCGAGGACGGCGCCGCGACCATCAGCCTGCTGCTGATCCGGGAAAGCCTGCAGGGGCAGGGCCTGGGGGCGCGGGCGCTGGGCGAGCTCGAGGCCCGCCTGCGGGGTGAGGTGGGGCGGCTGTTCGCGGTGGTCTACGGCGACAACCCGGCCGCCCGCCACTTCTGGTCGCGCCAGGGCTTCGCCCACCTGCGCGACAGCGGGCCGTCGCTGAGCTGGTACGTCAAAGACCTGGCCTGATCGCGGTCTCGGCCCTTGACGCTCGGCGGCCGAGCCCCGAGACTCCTGTTTATGGACCTGGGAATCAAGGGGAAAACCGCGCTGGTGACCGGCGCTTCACAGGGCATCGGGCGTGCGATCGCGCTGGGGTTGGCGCAGGAGGGCGCCCGCGTGCTGGCGGTGGCCCGGAACGCCGAGAAGCTCGAGCAGCTGGTGGCCGAGATCGAAGCCATGGGCGGCGAGGCCAGGGCCATCCCCGCCGACCTCAGCCGGGGCGAGGAGGTCGAGGGGATCCTGGCCCAGGCCCAGGGCTTCGGCACCGTCGAGATCCTGCTGGCCAACACCGGCGGCCCCCGCCCCTCCCCGGCGCAGGAGCTCGGCGCCATGGACTTCCGCCAGGCGGCCGACGGCCTGCTCTACCCCCTGATCCGGCTGGTGGGCGGCCTCCTGCCGGGCATGAAGGCCCAGGGCTTCGGGCGCATCCTGGCCGTGACCTCGCTGGCGGTGAAGGAGCCCATCGAGAACCTGGCCCTCTCCAACACCCTGCGGGCCGCCGTGACCGGCTACCTCAAGACCCTCTCGCGCGAGGTGGCCCGCCACGGCATCACCGTCAACACCCTGGCCCCCGGCTACACCCTCACCGAGCGGGTCACCGAGGTCTTCGAGTACCGCGCCAAGCAGCAGGGGGGCAGCCTCGAGGCCGCCCTGCAGCAGCAGGCCCAGCAGATCCCGGCCGGGCGGCTGGGGCGGCCGCAGGAGATCGCCGACGTGGCGCTGTTCTTGCTCTCCAGCCGCGCCAGCTACCTCACCGGCCAGACCCTGGTGGTGGACGGGGGCTTCACCCGAGCCCTTCTGTGAGGGCTTCCTCCAGGGCCTCGACCGGGTACTCGTTGACCGTGCCGAAGCGCGGGTGGTGGACCGGGCTCACCGGCCAGCCCTGCTCGCGGCAGACCCGGGCGGCCCGGCGGCCCAGGGCCGAGGCCTGGGCCTCGCCCAGCCGCAGGCCCCGCGCCGCCAGGAAGGCCTCCACGGTCTGCCAGGCCCGCTCGCGGCCCTCCCCCGCCCGGGCGCCGAGTTCGACGGCCTCGGCCTTGCGGATGCGCCCGCCGGCGACCTCGAGCCGCACCAGCGTCTTGACCCGGTGGATGCCCTCCTCGCCGCAGGCCCCGGGGTTGAGGTAGAGGATGCCCGCCGCGTCGCGCTCGACCCGCAGGACGTGCGAGTGGCCGCAGACGATGAGGTCGGGGCGGCGGGCCCGCACCCGCCGGCGCACCTCGGGGAGGTAGCGGCCGGGCGTGCCGGCCTGGTGGACGAGCAGCACCTTCATCCCCTCGGCCTCGAACTCCAGGCGCCCGTGCGTCCGGGCCCGCACCTCCGGGCCGTCGATGTTGCCCCAGACCGCCCGCAGCGGCTTGCCCAGCCCCTCGAGCGCGTCGAGGACGGCCTCGCTGCCCACGTCCCCGGCGTGCCAGACCTCGTCCACGCCGCGCAGCGCCTCGAGCGCCTCGGCCTCCAGCGCCCCGTGGGTGTCGCTGAGTATCCCGATCCACACGCCTAGAGTTTAAACGGTGGACAGCGCGCTCCCCCTCGAATAACCTGCCGTATGCCCCTCTTCGACTACCCGCTCGAGCGCCTGCAGGCCTACCTCCCCGAGCGCGACGAGCCCGCCGGCTTCGACGCCTTCTGGCGGCAGACGCTCGCCGAGGCCCGCCAGCACCCCCTCGACGCCCGCTTCGAGCCGGCCGGCTTCGGGCTGAGGGCGCTCGAGGTCTTCGACCTCACCTTCAGCGGCTACGCGGGCCAGCCCATCAAGGGCTGGTTCCTGCTGCCCCGGCAGCGCGGGGGGAGGCTGCCCTGCGTGGTGGAGTACGTCGGCTACGGCGGCGGGCGCGGCTTCCCGGTGGAGTGGCTGACCTACGCCAGCGCGGGCTACGCCCACCTGGTCATGGACACGCGGGGGCAGGGCTCGAGGTGGCGCAGGGGCGACACCCCCGACCTCGCCCCCGACGGCGACAACCCCCAGCACCCCGGCTTCCTGACCCGGGGCGTGCTGAGCCCCAAGACCTACTACTACCGCCGCCTCTTCACCGACGCGGTGCGGGCGGTGGAGGCGGCGCGGAGCCACCCCGCGGTGGACCCGGGCCGCCTCGCGGTGGCCGGGGGGAGCCAGGGCGGGGGCATCGCCCTCGCGGTCGCCGGGGTCGCCGGCGTGCAGGCGGCGCTGCCCGACGTGCCCTTCCTCTGCCACTACCGCCGGGCCACCGAGGTCGTGGACACCGCGCCCTACAACGAGATCGCCGCCTTCTGCCGCGTCCACCGCGACAAGGTGGGGCAGGTCTTCGCCACTTTGGCCTACTTCGACGGGGTGAACTTCGCGGCCCGGGCCACGGCGCCGGCGCTGTTCTCGGTGGGCCTGATGGACGACGTCTGCCCGCCCAGCACCGTCTACGCCGCCTACAACCACTACGCCGGGCCCAAGGAGATCCGGGTGTACCCCTACAACGGCCACGAGGGCGGCGAGAGCTTCCACACCCTCGAGAAGCTGCGCTTCCTGGAGGGCCTGGGGTGGTAGCCGCGCTGCAGGCGGCGAAAGTGGTGGGGGTCTTGCGGGCCCCCTCGGCCCAGGCCGCGGTGGGGGCGGCGCTGGCGGCGGCCCGGGGTGGCCTGCGGGCCGTCGAGCTGACCTTCACCACCCCCGGGGCGCTCGAGGCGTTGCGCGAGCTGCGCGGGCGCCTGCCGGGGGACGTGCTGCTGGGCGCGGGCACGGTGATGAACGCGCGACAGGGGCTCGCGGCCCTCGAGGCCGGGGCGGCCTTCCTGGTGAGCCCGCACCTGGGGGAGGACGTGCTCGAGCTGTGCCGGGCGCGGGGGGCCCCCTACGTCCCCGGCGTGCTCACCCCCACCGAGGTCGTGCGGGCGAGGGGCCTGGGCGCCGAGGTGGTCAAGCTGTTCCCGGCGGGCTCCTCCGGGGGCGTCCCCTACCTCAAGGACCTGCTGGGGCCCTTCCCCGGCCTCCCGGTCCTGGCGACCGGGGGGATCAAGCCGAGCGAAGTCCCGGCCTACCTGGGGGCGGGGGCGCTGGCGGTGGGCCTGGGGTCCAACCTCTTCCCCAGGGCGGCGCTCGAGAAAGGCGACTGGGCCGCCGTCGAGGCCGCCACCCGCCGGGCGCTGGCCGAGGCCGGCGTCTAGGCCGGGCCTGGGCCGCTTCCCGGCAGCGATAACAGTTATCGTTTTCAATATACCTAAATTCCGACCGGAATACTTGACTTTAAGGGACGTTCGTCCTAGCCTTAGCTCTCGAGGAGGTCAGGGATGTTCGTTACCATGAACCGCATTTCGGTCAACCCCGAATATGCCCGGCAATTCGAGGAAAACTTCCAGCGCCGCGCCCGGCTCGTTGACCGGATGCCCGGCTTTATCCGCAACCTGGTCTTGCGGCCCGCCGACCCCGCCGAGCAGCCCTACGTGGTGATGACCTTCTGGCAGAGCCGGGCCCACTTCGAGGGCTGGGTGGAGAGCCCGGAGTTCAAGGAGGGGCACGCCCGCAGCGGCACCCTGCCGCGCGAAGCCTTCCGGGGTCACTCCCAGCTCGAGACCTACGAGGTCTTCACCGACAGCGCCGAAGCCCCGGCCCAGGAGGTCGGCCGATGAGGCGCGGCGCGGCGGCGCTGGCCCTGCTGGCGGGGCTGGCGCTGGCCCAGCCCTTCACCGTCAAGGACGCGCGGGGCCAGAACGTCACGGTGCGGTCCACCGAGCGCATCGTCAGCCTCAACGGTTCCACCACCGAGATCCTCTTCGCCCTGGGGGTGGGCGAGCGGGTGGTCGGGCGCGACGACAGCAGCTACTACCCCGCGGCCACGCTGCGGCTGCCCAGCGTGGGGTACCAGTTCCGGCTCAACGCCGAGGGCATCCTGGCGCTGCGGCCCACCCTGGTGCTCGGGCGCGAGGACGTCAAGCCGCCGCAGGTCCTCGAGCAGCTCGAGGGCGCGGGGGTGAGCGTGGTGCGCGTGCCCGATAAGCCCACCCTCGAGGGGGCCCGCGAGAAGATCCGCACCGTCGCCGCCGCGGTGGGGCGCGTGCAGCGCGGCGAAGAGCTCATCCGGCGCATGGAGCGCGACCTGCTGGCCCTGCGCTCCAAGCTCGCGCAGCAGCGCACGAGGCTCAGGGGGCTCTTCCTCTACCTGCGCGGCCCCCAGACCACCTTCGTCTGCGGGGAGGGCTCGAACCCGGTGGGGATGATGGAGCTCGCGGGCATCGCCAACGCGGCCAAGGGCATCAAGGACTGCGCCCAGATGACCGCCGAGGCGGTGGTGGCGGCCCGGCCCGACCTGATCGTGGTCTTCACCAAGGGCCTACAGAGCATCGGCGGGGTGGAGGGCCTGAGGAAGCTCCCCGGCGTGTCGCAGACCCCCGCCGGGCAGGCCGGGCGGGTGGTGGCGATCGACGACCTGTACCTGGGCGGCTTCGGCCCCCGCACCGGGCAGGCCGCCCTGGACCTGTTCGTCGGGGCCTACGAGCGCAGCGGGCTCTACGTCGCCGGGCCTAAGTGAGGAGCTGTGAACGCCGCCGCCGCCCCGGCCTACGGGCTGCTCGAGACCGCCCGCGCGGGCGCCTACACCCTGCCCGAGGGCTTCGGCGGCTTCAGCGCCGACCTCGAGCTCTGCCTGGGCGGTAGCTGGCACCAGGGGCGCGTGGCGGCCCGCTCACCCAAGGACATCGAGCTGCACCTGGCGGTCGGCGGGGCCGAGCCCTCGCCGGAGGACCTGCTCGAGTGGCCCCGGCGGGAGCTGGCCTCCATGCTGGCCCACCGCTCGCCCCGCCCCTTCGCCCAGGGCGAGGGGCAGTACCCCATGCGCCTCACGGCGGAGGGCCCGCTGGGCACCCGCGTCGAGCTCGAGGACCCCCTGCGCTCGGCGCTGTGGGTGCAGGAGGGGAAAGTCCGGCTGGTCGAGCGCAACCTCCCCGCCTCCTCCTTCCGCATCCACCTCCACGCCTACGCCCAGGCCGGCGCCAAGCACCTGCCCGCGCACTTCACCGTGACCCACCGCCGGGCCGACGGGAGCCTCGAGGCCGTGGAGAGCTTCGCCGACGCCTACGCCGAGGTGGAGGGGGTCTGGCTGCCCGAGCGCCGCCAGGTGGTGCGCCACGACGAACGGGGCCTGAGCGTGCGCGAGCTGCGCCTTAGCCGTCACCGGCTGCTGGGTTGAGCCATGCAGGGCGCTCTGCGGTTGCCCAAGGCTTTCTCCCGCTACCGGCTGGCCCTGCTGGGCCTGGGGGCGGCGCTGCCGCTGGTGGTGCTGCTGGCGGCGGGCAGCGGGGCCTACGCCGTCGCGCCCCAGGACATCCCGCGCGTCCTGTGGGAGCGCGAGAACCCCGCCTACGCGGTGCTGACGTCGGTGCGCTTTCCCCGGGTGCTGCTGGCGGTGGCGGCCGGGGCGTTGCTGGCCCTGTCCGGGGCGGTGATGCAGGGCCTGTTCCGCAACCCCCTGGCCGACCCCGGCCTGATCGGGGTCAGCGCGGGCGCCGCGCTGGGGGCCGCCGTGTTCATCGTGGCGCTGCCGGGGGCGGGGGCGCTCGAGGCCTACGCCCTCCCCCTCATGGCCTTCGTGGGCGGGCTGCTGGCGACGCTGGCGGTGTGGGCGCTGGCCAGCAGCGGCGGTCGGGTGCAGGTGCTGACCCTGCTGCTCGCCGGGGTCGCGCTCAACGCGCTGGCCGGGGCCCTGATCGGGCTGCTGGTGAGCCGCGCCACCGACGAGCAGCTCAGGAGCCTGACCTTCTGGACCCTGGGCGGCTACGGCGGGGCCACCTGGAGCCTGCTGGCGGCCGTCGCGCCCACCGCGCTGCTGTCGGTCTGGGGCCTGCTGCGCCTGTCGCGCCCGCTGAACGCGCTGGTGCTGGGGGAGTCGGAGGCCTTCCACCTGGGGGTGAGCCTCGAGCCCTTCAAGCGCAAGGCCGTGGCCCTGGCCGCGCTGGCGGTGGGCACCGCGGTGGCCGCGGCGGGCAGCGTGGGCTTCATCGGGCTGGTGGCCCCTCACCTCTTCCGCCTGCTGGCCGGGCCCGACCACCGCTACCTGCTGCCGGGCTCGGTGCTGCTGGGGGCCATCCTGAGCGTGCTGGCCGACCTGATCGCCCGCACGGCGGCGGCCCCCGCCGAGCTGCCGGTGGGCGTGGTCACCAGCCTGCTGGGCGCGCCCTTCTTCATCGCCCTGCTGCTGCGCTTCAAGCGGGAGGTGGCCCGCTGATGCTCGAAGCGCGCGCCCTGTCCTTCCGGGTGGGCCGGCGCGACCTGCTGGGGGGCGTGAGCTTCGGGCTCGAGGCGGGCGAGGTGCTGGGCGTGCTGGGCCCCAACGGGGCGGGCAAGAGCACCCTGCTGCGCCTGCTTTCGGGGGAGGAGCGGCCCACCTCGGGCGAGGTGCGGCTGCTGGGAAAACCGATGGCGGCCTACGCCGCCGCCGAGCTGGCCCTGCTGCGCTCGGTGCTGACCCAGCGCCGCGACCTGGGCTTCCCCTTCACCGCCTACGAGGTGGCCTTCCTGGGCCGCCTGCCCCACCTCGAGCGCCGCCCCGAGCACCCCCGCGACCACCAGGCCACCGCCCACGCCCTCGGCCTCGCCCAGGCTCAGGCGCTGTCCCACCGCAAGTACCCCACCCTCTCGGGCGGGGAACAGAGCCGGGTGGACCTGGCCCGGGTCCTGGCCCAGGAGCCCCGGCTGCTGCTGCTCGACGAGCCCACCAACCACCTCGACCCCCGCCACCAGGTCGAGGTGCTGCAGCTGTGCCGCAGGCTGGCCCGGGAGGGCTGGGCCGTGGTGGCCGTGCTGCACGACCTCAACCTGGCCGCCCTGTTCTGCGACCGGGTGCTGCTGCTGCACCAGGGGGCCGCCGTGGCGCTGGGCACGCCGCAGGAGGTGCTCGAGCCCGAACGCCTCGAGCGGGTCTACGGCCTGCCCTTCGCCCTTACCCGGCACCCTAGCGGCAGGCCGTGGGTGATGCCGTTGGGGTGAGTGATAGCCGATAGCCGATAGCCGATAGCCGAACGCTGGACGCCGGGCGCGGGTCGTGCGTCCTACGCCGTACGCAAGACGCAAGACGCCCTAGACCCTAGACGCCGGCGGCTGATGGCTGACCGCTTCCCCTCACTCCAGCACGACGGCGAGGATCGGCACCGGGGGGTCGAGGTACTGGCCTACGGAGGGTTGGCGGTAGATGGCGCGGAGCACCTCGAGGCCCTCGATCGCCTGGCCGAAGGCCGCGAAGCCCTGGCCGTCGGGGTTGCGGCGGCCGCCGTAGTCGAGTTCGGGCTGGTCGCCGATGCAGAAGAAGAACTCGGAGGCGGCGGTGCCGGGCTCGAGGCGGCCCATCGAGATCGTGCCGTCGCGGTGGGTGAGGCCGGTGCGGTCGGTGGTCTCGTGCTCGACGGGCGGCAGGCGCAGGGGGTGGGGCTCCATCCCCAGGCCGCCCTGGATCACCTCGATCTCCACCGGGCTGTCGGGCTGGTTGTCGGGGCGCACGGTGCGGTAGAAGCTGGCCTCCCGGTAGCGCCCTTCCCGCACGTAGCGCAGGAAGTTGCCGACGGTGAGCGGCGCTTGCTTCGGGTAGAGCTCCACGCGGAAGGATCCTAGGGCCGTTTCGAAGCGCACCACCGGGCTGACTGGTTCCATGGCTCTACTTTATCATCCGTTGACATATCAAACAAAATTTGATATACCTTACGGCATCCTCATCCAGGGGAAAACGCCATGAAGCCCGAAGAACTGGGAAGGATGATCCAGAACCGCCGCAAGCAGCTCGGCTACACCCTGCGCGAGCTGGCCGAGCGGGCGGAGCTCAGCGCCCCCTTCCTCTCGCAGGTCGAGAAGGGCAGCACCACGCCCTCCGTCGCCTCGATGGTCAAGATCGCCCGCGCCCTGGGCGTCCCGGTGAGCTACTTCCTCGACACCGAGGGCAGCACGGCGCAGGTGCGCAAGGGCTCGGAGGTGCGCTTCTTCAACCTCAACGAGAGCCGGGTGCGCTACGGGCGCATCGGCAGCACCGCGCCCGAGCGCCAGCTCGAGCCCCTGCTCATGATCTACCCCCCCCGCTACACCTCCGAGCCGGTCACGCACGGCGGCGAAGAGTTCTTCTACATCCTCTGCGGCCGCATGCGCCTGCAGATCGGCGAGCAGACCTACCACCTGGGCCCGGGCGACAGCGCCCACTTCAACTCGGGCCTGCGGCACGTCTGGAGCAACGAGGGCGACGAGGAGCTGCGGGTGCTGTGGGTCGGCACCCCGCCGCTGCTCTGAGGCCGCACCACCCCACTTCGAGGAGGGAGCGATGATCTGGAGGAGGCTCGAGGAGATCCAGGGCTGGCTCGAGGAGTCCGGGCTCGACGGCTGGCTGCTCTACGACTTCCGGGGGCTCAACCCCCTGGCCCACCGCCTCACCGGGCTGGGCGACGAGCGGGTCATGCGCCGCTGGTTCTGCCTCGTCCCGCGCGTGGGCGAGCCGGCCGTGCTCGCCCACGCCATCGAGGCCACCTACTTCCCCGGCCCGGCCCGCCTCGAGCGCTACCACGACCGCGCCAGCCTGGTCGGGGGGCTGCGGAGGCTGCTCGAGGGCAGCAGCACCCTCGCCATGGAGCACTCGCCCCAGGGGGACAACCCCTACGTCGGCCGGGTGGACTCGGGCACCGTGGACCTGGTGCGGGCGCTGGGCAAGCAGGTGGTGAGCTCGGGCGACCTGGCCCAGCGGCTCCTCGCCCTCTCCCCCCAGCAGCAGGCCGAGCACCGCACCGCGGCGCAGGGCCTGGGCGCGGCCATCCGCGAGGGCATGGCCTGGCTGCGCGAGCGCCGGGAGGCGGTGAGCGAGCAGGCGCTGGCCCGCTACCTGGTGGGGCGGGTGGAGGCGCGGGGTCTGGCGGCCGGGCACGAGCCGGCGGTGAGCTTCGGCACGGCCACCCGCAACCCCCATTACGCCCCCTCCGACCACCGCACCCTCGAGCCCGGCCAGCCCGTGCTGGTGGACATGGTCTGCAAGGTCCCCTCCGCCCTGGCCCCCTTCGCCGACATCACCTGGGTGGCCCACAGCGGCCCCCCCAGCCCCGAGTTCGCCCGGGCCTTCGCCGCCGTCAAGGCCGCCCAGCAGCGCGGGCTGGAGCACCTGCGGCAGCGCTTCGCCGCCCGGGACTACCCCGAGGGCCACGAGGCGGACGCGGCGGTGCGGGGCGTGCTCGAGGCGGCGGGCTACGGCCACGCCCTGCTGCACCGCAGCGGCCACAACCTGGGCAGCCAGCACGTGCACGGCGAAGCCGCCCACCTCGACGGCTGGGAGACCCTCGACCGCCGCCGCCTGCTGCCGGGCTTCGCCTTCACCCTCGAGCCCGGCGTCTACCTCGAGGGCTTCGGGGTGCGCAGCGAGCTCAACTTCCTGACCCACGCCGAGGGCATCGAGGTCACCACCCCCGTCCAGCACGAGATCGAGCCGGTCTAGGACCCCCGCCATGCTGCCTTTCTTGCTCAAACGCTTCGGCTTAGCCCTGGTCTCGCTGCTGGGGGTGCTGGTGCTGGTCTTCGCCATGGTGCGGCTGGTGCCGGGCGACGTGGTGACCAACCTGATCGGCCTCGAGGGCAACGTCAGCCCCGAGCGGCGGGAGGAGTTGCGGCGGCTGTTCGGCCTGGACCTGCCCCTGCACGTGCAGTTCGGGCAGTGGTTCGGCGCGCTGCTGCAGGGCGACTTAGGCACCAGCCTGCGCACCGACCGCCCGGTGCTCACCGACTTGGCCCTGCGCTTCCCCGTGACCCTCGAGCTCACCCTCCTCGCGCTGCTCATCGCCCTGGCTATAGCCCTGCCGCTGGGCGTGACGGCGGCGGTGAACCGGGGCAAGACCCTCGACTACCTCGCCAGCCTCTTCGCGCTCGTGGGCATCGCCGCCCCCAGCTTCTGGCTCGCCATCCTCTTCATCCTGCTGTTCTCGCTCAAGCTGGGCTGGTTCCCCCCCACCGGCTACGTGCTCTTCAGCGAGGACCCCTTGGGCAACCTGCGCAGCCTCTTCCTGCCGGCCCTGGCGCTGGGCATGTCGCTGGCGGCGGCCACCACCCGCATCGTGCGCAGCAGCCTGCTCGAGGTGCTCTCCCTCGACTACGCCCGCACCGCCCGCGCCAAGGGCCTGCCCGAGCGCGCCGTGGTCTACCGCCACGCCCTGCGCAACGCGCTGATCCCGGTGGTGACGGTGGTGGGGCTGCAGGTGGGCAACCTGCTGGGCGGCACCGTGATCATCGAGCAGATCTTCGGCCTGCCGGGCATCGGGCGCTTCGCGCTGGAGGGCATCAACCTGCGCGACTACCCGGTGGTGCAGGGCGCGGTGCTGCTGGTGGCCGGGGCCTTCGTGCTGGTGAACGTGCTGGTGGACGTGCTCTACGCCCTCATCGACCCCCGCGTGAGGTTCGAATGACCCAGACCCCCGCCGCCCCCGCCGCCCGCGCCCGCCTGCTGCGCACCGCGCTGCGCTCCCCCAGCGCCCTCACCGGGGGCGTGCTGGTGCTGCTGGTGGTGCTCTGCGCGCTCTTCGCCCCGCTGCTGGCGCCCTTCGACCCCGTGGCCTACAACCCCGCCGACCGCCTGCAGGGGCCCAGCCTCGAGCACCCCCTGGGCACGGACATCTACGGCCGCGACACCTTCTCGAGGGTGCTCTTCGGCGCGCGCACCTCGCTGGCGGTGGCCGCCATCTCCATCACGCTGGCCCTGCTGGCCGGGGGGACCGCCGGGGCGCTGGCGGGCTTCTTCCGCGGCAACGTGGACGTGGTGGTGATGCGCCTGAGCGACATCCTGCTGGCCTTCCCGGCCGTGCTGCTCGCCATCGCGCTGCTGGCTTTCTTGGGCGGGGGCTTCTGGAACCTCACCCTCGCCATCGCCGTCGTCTACTCCGCGCCCTTCGCCCGCGTGGCCCGCGCCAGCGTGCTGCGGGTGCGCGAGGAGGCCTACGTCGAGGCCAGCCACGCCCTGGGCAACAGCCCCTGGCGCATCCTCTTCCGCCACGTGCTGCCCAACGCCGCCTCGCCCTTGATCGTGGAGGTGAGCCTGCGGCTGGCCTTCGCCATCCTGGCCGAGGCCTCGCTGTCGTACCTGGGCCTGGGCACCCAGCCCCCCGCCCCCTCGTGGGGCCAGATGATCGCCGACGGCCGCCAACTGCTCGAGACCTCCCCCTGGATCTCGATCGGGCCGGGCCTGGCGATCACCCTGACCGTACTCGGTTTCAACCTGCTCGGCGACGGGTTGCGCGACCTGCTCGACCCGCGGCTGCGCAGGCAATAGGAGGTAGGGATGAGAAGATTCGCAGCAGCACTCGGACTCGTGGCCTTGCTCGGCGTGGGGCTGGCCCAGAAGAGCGGCGGCGTCCTGCGCGCGGGGATGCAGGCCGACCCCGTGGGCCTCGACCCCCACACCACCAGCGCCACCGCCACCCGCAACCAGCTCGAGAACGTCTACGACACCCTGGTGCGCTTCGACTCCAAGGGCAAGATCGTGCCCTCGCTGGCCCAGCGCTGGGGCGTGAGCCAAGACGGCCTGACCTGGACCTTCACCCTGCGCCCCGACGTGCGCTTCCACAACGGGCGCGCGCTCGAGGCCGCCGACGTGGTCTATTCCATCGGCCGCATCAAGGACCCGGCCGTCAAGTCGCCCCGGGCCGGCGACTTCGCGGTGGTGGACTCGGTCACGGCCCCCAACCGCACCACGGTGGTCTTCAAGCTCAAGCAGCCCTTCGCCCCGCTGCTGGCCAAGCTGGCCTTCACCCTCAACGTGATCGTGCCCAAGGAGGCCGCGGCCACGCTGGGCAACAAGCCGGTGGGCACCGGCCCCTTCGTCTTCGTCGAGTACATCCCCAACACCCGCATGGTGCTGCAGCGCAACCCCAACTACTGGGAGCGCGACGCCAAGGGCAACCGCCTGCCCTACCTCGACGGCATCACCTACATCTACCTCCCCGACGCCACCGCCCGCACCACCGCGCTGCGCGCCGGGAGCGTGGACTGGATCGAGTACGTCCCCGCCGCCGACATCCAGACCATCAAGAACGACCCCAAGCTCGACGTGGTAGGCGGGCTGTCGGCCAACTTCCGCTCGCTGTACTTCAACCTCAAGGAGAAGCCCCTCGACGACGTGCGGGTGCGCCAGGCCATCGCCTACGCCCTCAACCCGCAGGAGGTCGTGGACGTCGCCCTCTTCGGCGCGGGCGGCATCGTCGCCAAGGGCACCACCATCCCGGCCGGGGGCTTCTACTCCTACGACAAGAGCCCCTACGGCAAGCCCAACCTGGAGCGCGCCCGCCAGTTGCTGCGCGAGGCCGGCTACCCCAACGGCTTCACCCTCGACCTCAAGGTGACGAGCACCTACGACTTCCTGCGCGCCCCCGCCGAGGTGATCCAGGCGCAGCTCGCCAAGGTGGGCATCAAGGTCAACATCCAGGCCGAGGAGTGGAGCGTCTACCTGCCCAACTTCATCGGCAAGAAGTTCGCGGCCACCATCATCGGCGAGTCCGGGCAGGGCGACCCCGACGACTTCCTCTACAACCCCTTCCACACCAAGGGCGGCGGCAACTACATGAACTTCAGCGACCCCGCCCTCGACAAGCTCCTCGAGGAAGGCCGCGCCACCGCCGACCAGGAGGACCGCAAGGCCATCTACGACCGCGCCCAGGAGCGCATCCTCCAGCTCGTTCCCATGGTGCCGCTGTTCCACTCGGCGCAGTACGAGGGCCTGGCGACCTACGTCAAGGGCTTCGAGCACTTCCCCAACACCTCCTACCTGGGCCTGCGCACCACCTGGCTCGACAGGTAGAGCCCTCCGCCCCGGGCCCCTGGCAGACGCGCTGCCAGGGGCCCTCCCTCGGCAGGACCGCCCCCCGTAGCGCCTCCGGGGGCGAGGGGATGGGCGAGCGCCCGGCTAGTACCCGCGCTTGAGGCGCCGCGCGATCGCGTCCACCGCGTCCTTGGCCTCCTTGAGGCCCAGCCCGGTCTGCTCGCGGTAGAGCTTGATGGCCTCGATGAGCTGGCTGCGCTTGATGAGCTCGATGACCTCCCCGTCGAGCGTGGCGGGGACGTCGGTGTACCGCAGCCGCAGGGCTTCCATCACGAAGGCGAGCTTGCGCTCGAGCTCGTCAACGCGGCGGCGCAGGGCGGCGATCTCGCTGGGGTCGTCCATGCCCCAGCTTATCCGCCCGCCTCACTTCCCGAACTTGGGGATGGGGTGCTCGCCCAGCGGCACGGCGATGCTCTTGATCTCGGTGTAGAACTCCAGGCTGTACTCCCCGCCCTCGCGGTGGGTGCCCGAGAACTTGACCCCGCCGAAGGGGGTGGGCAGGTGGCGCACGTTGTGGCTGTTGATCCAGGTCATGCCGCTCTCGAGGGCGAGCCCCATGCGGTGCGCGCGGGCCACGTCGCGGGTCCAGACGTAGGCGGCCAGGCCGTACTTGACGTCGTTGGCCTTGGCGAGGGCGTCGGCCTCGTCCTTGAAGGGGATCACGGTGAGCACCGGCCCGAAGATCTCCTCCTGCGCGATGCGCATGTGGTTCTCGCCCACGAAGAGCGCGGGGCGCATGTAGTTGCCCTCGCTGCCCACGCGCTCCCCGCCCACCACCCGCCTCGCGCCCTCCTCCTGCCCGATGCGCACGTAGCCCAGCACGCGCTCGAGGTGCTCGGGGTGGATCAGCGGCCCCACCTCGGTCTCGGGGTCGAGGGGGTGGCCCACCCTGACCCGCGCGGCCCGCTCGGCCACCCGGGCCACGAACTCCTCGAGGACGGACTCCTGCACCAGCGCCCTCGAGTTGGCCGTGCAGCGCTCGCCGTTGAAGCTGTAGATCTGGAAGACGGTGGCGTCGATGGCCCGCTCGAGGTCGGCGTCCTCGAAGATGACGGCGGGGGACTTGCCGCCGAGCTCGAGGGAGAGCCGCTTGAGCTGCTCGGCGGCGTTCTTCATCACGATCGAGCCGGTGGTGGTCTCGCCGGTGAGGGTGATCAGCGGCACCAGGGGGTGGGCCACCAGCGGGGCCCCGGCCTCCTCCCCGAAGCCCTGCACCACGTTGAAGGTGCCGGGGGGCAGGTCGGCCTCCTGCATGATCTCGGCCAGCTTCCAGGCGGTGAGCGGCGACCACTCGGCCGGCTTGAGCACCACGGTGTTGCCCGTCGCCAGCGCGGGGGCGATGCGCCAGGTGGAGAGCATCATGGGGGCGTTCCAGGGCGTGATGATGCCGCACACGCCCACCGGCACCCGCACCGTGTAGTAGACCCACTCCGCGTCCACGGGGTAGGTGCGCCCGTCCATGGCCTTCTCGGCCCAGTCGGCGTAGAAGCTGAAGTTCTCGGCGGTGCGGGCGATCTGGCCGCGCACGATCTTGAGCACCTGCCCGGCGTCGAGGCACTCGATGGTCGCGAGCTCGTCGCCGTGCTTCTCGATGAGGCCGGCGATCTTGAGCAGGTACTTCTTGCGCTCGCGGGCCTTGAGCCTGCCCCAGCCCGTCTTGAACGACTCGTGCGCGGCCCGCGCCGCCTTTTCGACGTCCTCGGCGTGGCCGCGGTAGGCCCGGGCTAGGACCCGGTTGGTGGCGGGGTCCAGCGTCTCGAACACCTCGCCCCGCGCGCCCGCGACGAACTGCCCGCCGACGTAGTGCTCGAAGGTGCGCGAGGCCAGCTTCTGCCGCACCTGCTCGATGAACTCGGGGCGGATGCCTTGGGTGGTGTCGGAGATTTTCAAGGGATACCTCCTTTACAATCAAGCTATGGTCGCGGTGAAACAAAAGGTGGTGGTACAGAAAGGCGGGCGCATCGAGCTGCACGCCCCGAACTGGCCGAAGGCGCCACCGCCGAGGTGATCGTGCTGCTCGAGCGCGTGCCGCTCACCCTGGAGCGGTTGCGCGAACGCAAGGCCGAAATCCTGGCCGTGGCAGCCAAGCACGGTGCCTCCAACCTGCGGGTGTTCGGCTCGGTGGCGAGGGGCAAAGCCGACGGCAACAGCGACCTCGACCTCCTGGTAGATCTGGAGGAAGGTCGCAGCCTGTGGGATTTAGGCGGCCTCACCGCCGACCTCGAGGACCTCCTGGGCGTCAGGGTGGACGTGGGAACCGCGCGCAGCCTGCGCCCGGAAATTCGGGACGAAGTGATAGCCGAAGCCATCGCCCTATGAGGGATGACCGGCTGCGCTACCAGGACGTTCTCAAAGCTATCGAGCAGATCCGCCTGGAGCCGCTGGGTAGCCAGGAGGAATTCCTCCAGGATCGCAGGGCCTAGGTCTGGGTCTTGTTCCACCCCCAGATCATTGGCGAGGCGCTCGCCGGCCTTTCCCCACAGGCCCGTGCCGCCAACGAGTCCTGGGCGAGGCCCATCATCGCCACGCGCAACCTCCTGGTGCACCACTACTTCCGGATCGACCTCGAGATCATCTACGAGATCGCTAAAAACCGCCTGGACGACCTCGAGACCCAGGTCCGGGCGGCCTTGCGGGCTTTGCCCGAGGAATAGGCTCACCTCCCCACCTCCTGGGGGTAGAACCGCTCGAGCCCCCCGCCCCGGCACCACGCCAGAGCCACCCGCTCGCCCTCCCCGTAGACGATGGCGTTCTGCCCGAAGCGCCGGCCCACGGCCAGGGCCTCCTCGAGGCCGATGCCGAACACCGTGAAGCCCTCCTCCCGCCATTTTCCGTCCGGCGAGCGGCCCACGCCAGGGGCGAGCTCATAGCCGCCCTCGCGCAATACCTGCTCGAGCTCGCGGTGCCGCCGGGCGTTCTCCTCGGCCGGGAGCGGCTGGCTGCCGGGGTTGTGGGCGGTGACGACCGCGAAGGGCCGCCCGCCGAAGAGCACGAGCCCGGCGGGCGCCTCGCCCAGGGTGAAGGCCATGCCCCCGGCCTCGTAGACGGCCGACCGGTAGACCCGGGAGAGCTCCTGGGGGCTCATGCTCACCCCACGCCGGGGATGATCTCCTCGCGCACCGAGTTCTCCAGCGCGCCCAGCCCGTCGATCTCCAGGCGCATCACGTCCCCCGAGCGCACGTGGGAGATGCCCTTGGGCGTGCCGGTGAGGATGACGTCGTAGGGCTTGAGGGTCATGAAGCGCGAGACGAACTCGATGATCTCGGGGATGCTGAAGATGAGGTCGCGGGTGTTGCCCTGCTGGCGCAGCTCGCCGTTGACGTAGGTGCGCAGCTCGAGGTTGTGGGGGTCGGGGATCTCGTCGGCCGAGACCAGCATGGGGCCCATGGGGCCGAAGGTGTCCCAGCCCTTGGCCCGGATGGGCGGGCGGTACATGTTGCCCACGAAGTCGCGCACGGTCACGTCGTTGACGATGGTGTAGCCCAGGACGTAGTCCATGGCCCGCTCGGCCTTCACGCGGCGGGCGGGCTTGCCGGCGCGGCCCATCACCACCGCCAGCTCGTTCTCGTAGTGCATGTACTCCACGCCCTTCGGCCGCACCACGTGGGCCTTGTGGGGGATCAGGCTCGACTCGGGCTTGATGAACAGCACCGGCTCCTTGGGCATCTCCAGGCCCAGCTCCTCGGCGTGGTCGCGGTAGTTGAGGGCCAGCCCCACCACGGTGCCGGGGGCGAAGGGCAGCATGTACTGCAGGCTGTCGGGGTGGTGCAGCTCGCCCGCCTCGTCGAGCACCAGCCCGTGGTCTACGATGCCCTTGCGCACCCAGCCGTTGTGAAAGAATCGTACGGTCTTCATCGCGCGTCGCCTCCCGCTCGCTCAGCCCGCCTGGGCCACCAGCAGGCCGTAGCCCTCCGCCATCTTACGCAGGCGGGCCTCGATCTCCGGGGTGGTGGGGCCCAGCGGCTCGCGCCACTCCTTCTCCACGAGGCCCATCCAGGAGAGCACGGTCTTGAGCGGGATGGGGTTGGTGTCCCAGAAGACGGCGTCGTTGGCCTCGAGGCCGTAGTAGTGGAGCTCCAGCGCCTCGGCGTGGCGGCCCTGCAACAGCAGCTCGCACATCTCGGCGGTCTCCTTCGGCAGCCAGTTGGCGGTGGCGGCGATGGTGCCCACGGCGCCCACGGCCATCATGGGGAAGGTGAGGGCCTCGAGGCCGCAGAACACGCGGAAGTCGCGGCCCACCGTCCGCAGCAGCTCGGAGACGTACTCGACGTCCTTGGAGGAGTGCTTGAGCCCGTTGATGTTCTTGAACTCACGGCGCAGGCGCGCCACGGTGGGGATCTTGATCTCGATGCCCGAGCGGCCGGGGATGTTGTAGAGCACGACCGGCATGTCGGGCACGCTGGCGGCGACCTGCCCGAAGAAGCGGTAGAGGCCCTCCTGGTTGGGCTTGATGTAGTAGGGCGTGATCACCAGCGCCTCGGCCGCCCCCACCCGCCGGGCGAACTCGGTGAGCTCGAGCGTCTCGTCGAGGCGCAGGGTGCCGGTCCCGGCCATCACCTTGACCCGGCCCCGCGCGAAGCGCACCGCCAGCTCGATGAGGTGCTTGCGCTCCTCCAGGCTCATCGTGCCGGGCTCGCCGGTGGTCCCCCCCACGCTGATGCCGTGCGAGCCGGCCTCGATCTGGCGCTCGACGAGGCGCTCGAGGGCGGCCTCGTCGAGGTGTCCGTTCTTGAAAGGCGTCACCAGCGGGGTGACGGAACCGTGCATCAGGCTGCGGTCTACCATGGCTCCACCTCGTGTCCAAAGCGAAGGTAGCCCTCCCGGGGGCCAAATACAAGGGTCGGTTTACACACTGTTTGGGGAATTTGGTGTAGAAATAGACATGACCTTGGGGGAACTGCTCGAGCACCCCGGCCTCAGGCTGAAGCGGCTCGGCGGGGAGGCCGGCCTCTCGCGCCGGGTGCGGGGGGTGCGGGTGGTGGAGTTCCCCGAGGAAGCCCAAGGCCTCGAGCCCGGCTCCCTCGCCCTCACCACCGGCTTGTGGATGGGCCGCCACCCTGAGCGGCAGCGGGCCTTCGCCGCCGCGCTGGGGGGGCGGGCCCTCGCGCTGGGCCTCCACGAGGGCGCGGTCATCCCCGCCGTGCCCGAGGCCCTGCGCCGGGCCTGCCTCGAGGCCGGGGTCGCGGTCTTCGCCGTGCCCCACGGGACGGCGCTCGAGGCCGTCCGCTGGGCCGTCACCGCCCGCCTACCGGCCCCGCCCGCCGAGGCCGTGCAGCAGGCGCTGCTCGACGCGCTCGAGCACTCCGGCGACCGGGGCCTCGTCGCCCGGCTGGCCGAGCTGAGCGGCCTCGCCGTGGCCTGCTTCGCGCCCTGGGGCCAGCTCACCGCCGGGGCCGGGGCCTTCGACCCCGCCGAACTGTGGGCCGCGCTGCACCACCCCACCGAGCGCGAGTGGCTGGGCGAGGCGCCGGGCGGCTGGGCCTGCTCGCTGCCGGTGCGGGCCGCCGGGCGCACCCAGGCGGTGCTGGCGGCGCTGGCCCCCGACGCGGGCGCGCTGGGGCGGGCCCGGGCCTCGCTCGACTTCGCCCGCCGCCTGCTGGCGGTGAGCCTGCCCGAGCGGGTGGGCGTGATCGACCAGGAGCGGCTGGTGCGCGGGGGCCTGCTGCGCGAGCTGCTGCTGGAGCCGTGGAACCCTGAGCTCAGCCCGGCCCGCCTGCGCGCCTTCGGCTTCACCGGCGAGCCGGTGGCCCTGGCCGTGGTCGAGGTGCGCGACCCCTGGGCCCGCAACCGCACCGGCCGCGAACAGCAGCTCGAGTTCCGCGTCTTCCAGGACGCCCTGCGCCGCGCCGGGGAGGAGTTCTTCAGCGCCCGGGGCCTCCCCTTCCTCACCGGCTTCCTCTCCGAGGTGGTGCTGCTGGCCTGGCAGAGCCCCCGCCCGCGGGAGCAGCTCGAGGGCCTGCGGGCCGCCCTCACCGCCGTGGCCCCGGCCAGCGACACCCGCCTGGGCCTCTCCAGCCCCCACCTCCCCCCCGACCTCCCCGCCGCCCACCGCGAGGCCCTGCTGGCCGCCGAGAGCGTGCTGAAGCCGCGCGGCTCGGCCTCTTGGGAGGAGCTCGAGCCCACCGCCTGGGTGGTGGCGACCGCCCCCCTCGAGCGCCTGCGCCCCGTCTTCGACGCCACGCTGGGCGCCATCCGCCGCCACGACCCCCAGGGCCGCCTCGAGCACACCCTGCGCACCCACCTCGAGCTTGGCCGCAGCCTCGCCCACACCGCCGCCCACCTGGGCCTGCACGTCAACACCGTCCGCAAGCGCCTGCAGCAGCTCGAGGCCATCCTGGGCGGCTCGCTC
>NZ_QXDL01000449.1:0-919 GCF_003574345.1 Calidithermus terrae | reverse complement strand
GGACGGGGAGGGGTGGACCATACGCCACAGGCCTTTGGCTGACGGCTTATCCCTTCCCGCCCTTCCCCTTTCCAGCCTGGATCACAGCTCGAGCCGCGCGGCTTTGCCACACTTGGGGCATGCGAGCCCTCGCGTGGGTTTTGATCTTTTCGCTGTTCGGGGCCCGGGCGGTGTCGCCGGGCGATCCTGCGCCGCTGCCCAAGGTCAGCGACTCGTACGGCAAGCCGGTGGACCTGGCGCAGATCACCAAGGCGGGGAAGTACGTGGTGCTGTGGTTTTACCCCAAGGCCTCCTCGCCGGGGTGCTCGGCGCAGGGCAAGCGCTACGCCGACTTGTACGAGGAGTTCGCCCGGTACAACGTGGAGGTCTTCGGGGTGAGCCACGACCCCGCGGCCGAGCAGTGCGAGTTCATCGAGAAGCTGGCGCTCAAGGGGGGCATGATCCCCGACCGGGACGGTGCTCTCGCCAAGGCGTACAAGGTGAACAACCTCTTCGGGTTTTACGCGCGGGACACTTTCCTGATCAACCCGCAGGGCAGGGTCGAGAAGGTCTGGCGTAACGTCAACCCCTTCAAGGACCCCGACACCGTGCTGTCCTACCTCAAGGAGAAGCTCGGCAAGTAGGCGGGGCCGGGGCCGGGCTTCATGCGGGTCATCGTCATCGGGGCCGGGGTGGGCGGCCTGACCACGGCCGCGCTGCTGGCCCGGGCGGGCCTCGAGGTCACCGTGCTCGAGGCCCACACCTACCCCGGCGGCTCGGCGGGCACCTTTTTCCACGGGGGCTACCGCTTCGACGCCGGGGCCACGCTGCTGGCGGGCTTCGACCCCGGCGGGGTCTTCGAGGGGCTGGGCCGCAGGCTGGGGGTGGAGTTCCCGGTGCGGCGGCTCGAGGCGGGCGAGCCTTTGATGCAGGTCTGGCT
>NZ_QXDL01000448.1:0-945 GCF_003574345.1 Calidithermus terrae | reverse complement strand
GCGCAGCCCCCGCGCGCAGAAGATCACCTGGGGCCGACGCTGGGGGGTGCCACCCGGGGCAGGCCGTCGGGGCCCCAGGTGATCTTCTGCGCGCGGGGGCTGCGCTGGTCCTTGCAGCCTAAGTCGGGGCCGGGGTTGGCGTGGTACATGATCCAGTCCTCCTTGCCGTCGGGGGACTTGAAGAAGCTGTTGTGGCCGGGGCCGAAGGCCTGGCCCTGGTCGTTGCGGGTGAGGAAGGGCCTGGGCATCTTCTGCCAGGACTTCGGCTGGAGCAGGTCGGCACTTTGCGAGGCCACCAGCACCCCCACCGCGTAGTTGTCGGTCCAGCAGCCCGAGCCCGAGTAGGCCAGGTAGATCTTGTTGTTGCGCTTGACGACGGCCGGGCCCTCGTTGACCGCCGCGCCGTAGATCTCCCAGGGCTGGTCGGGGATGGAGATCTCGACGCGGGGCCCGGAGAGGGTCCAGGGGTTGGAGAGGGGGGCGATGTAGAGGTTCTGCGGCTTCTCGCCGGGCATCAGGTCGAAGGGGGTGCCGCTGTAGATCACGTAGAGCTTTCCGCCGTTCTCGAGCACGGTGGGGTCGATGGCCCAGAAGTCGTTCTGCGCGTCGAAGAGGCGGGCTTTGTAGCTGTAGGGGCCCATGGGGTCGTCGGCGGCCGACTCGAGCACGTGCATGCGCTGCTGGGCGCAGCACTCCGAGGGCCCGGCGGTGTAGTAGAGGTACCAGCGGTACTGGCCCTGGGGGTTCTTGAGCCGGTGGAACTCGGGGGCCCACACGTGGCAGCAGCGCTCGGGCTCGAAGTCGGCCCACACGACCTGCTCGGGGGCCTGGCCCAGCGTGGCTAAGCTCCGGGCCTTGCGGACGCGGACGTCGGCGCCGGTGGTGTAGGTGAGGTAGTAGTTGCCGCCGAAGAAGGTGACGAAGGGGTCGGGGCCGCTGGGGAGG
>NZ_QXDL01000447.1:0-948 GCF_003574345.1 Calidithermus terrae | reverse complement strand
CGGGGCTTCTCGGTTCTCACGGGACGGCCCACGCCGTACCCATCCCCGAAGGCTCCGTCCGAGCCCATCTGCGGTCGGGTGCACGCCCCGACCGTGCCAGGACATTGATGGCCGCAGCCACATCCCGGTGAAGAGAGGCCCCGCAAGCGGGGCAGGTGAACTCCCTGACCCACAAGGGTTTCTTCTCCCGGTGCCCGCACACCGGGCAGTCCTGGCTGGTATGCTTGGGGTCTACCCCCACGACCCGCCTACCAGCCTCCTCCGCTTTGTAGGCGAGGGTTTGCAGAAAAGCCGCCCAGCCCGCGTCCTGCACCCCCTTGGCGGTGCGGGAGCGGGCCAGTCCGAGGATGTTCAGGTCTTCGTGGACGACGGTGCCATAGCGGTTTACGAGCCTCCGGGCCAGCTTGTGGTGGAAGTCTTTGCGCTGGTTGGCGATTTTGCGGTGCTGCCGAGCCAGGCGCATTTTGAGCTTCCTGCGTCGGTTGGAACCCCGCCGCTTCTTCGTCACGGACCGCTGGGTGCGGGCGAGTTTGGCCTGCGCCTTCTGGAAGTACCGAGGGGCCTCGACCAGCTCCCCCTCCGAGGTGACGAGGAAGTGGGGGTTGGTGCCCAGGTCTATCCCGACGGCTGCCCGGTTCTCGGGTAGGGGGTTGGGCTCGGTCTCGCAGACAAACACGATGTACCAGTGCTCGCCTTCCCGCTTCACCGTCGCGGTCTTGACCTCCCCTTCGAGCGGGCGGTGGAACTTGCACTTGACCGAGCCGATGCCGTGGAGGAAGACCCGCTTCCCGCCTCCCTGCACCTTGACCCCGGTTTGGCCCGCCTGGGGGAAGGTGAACGAGTCGTAGCGCTCCCGTCCCTTGAAGCGGGGGTAGCCCGCTTTCTGTCCCGCCCTGACCCGGCGGAAGAAGCCCTGGAAGGCTTTGTCCACCCGCTCGATGACGTTCT
>NZ_QXDL01000446.1:0-964 GCF_003574345.1 Calidithermus terrae | reverse complement strand
GCGCTGTAGGGGCAGGAAGATCACGCCCGAGGTGCCCAGCGAGACGCTGCCCACGCCGGGGCGGGCGCTCGAGAGCCCCAGCCCGATGGCCGCGCCCGCGTTGTCGCCCGCCCCGGCCACCACCGGCAGGCCCTCCGGCAGCCCGGTGGCCCGCGCCCACTCGGCCTTAAGCCCGCCCACCACGCCGTGCGAGGGGATCACCGTGGGGAAAAGGCCCACGTCGAGACCCAGCGCGGCCAGCAATTCGGCGTCCCAGTCCTGCGCGGCCAGGTCGAGCGCCCCGGTGCCCGAGGCGTCGGAGGGCTCGGTGGCGGCGCGGCCGGTGAGCGCGAAGCCCAGGTAGTCCTTGGGCAGCAGCACCCGCCGGGTGCGGGCGAAGGCCTCGGGCTCGGCCCGGCGCAGCCACAGCAGCTTGGGGAGCTGGAAGCCGGTGACGGCCGGGTTGCCGGTGCGCCGGATGAGCTCGGAGCGCGGGACCGCCGCCTCGAGCTCGGCGCAGGCCTCGGCGGTGCGCTGGTCGTTCCACAAGGGCGCGGGCCGCACCACCTCTCCCCCGCCGTCGAGGAAGACCCCGCCGTGCATCTGCCCCGACAGCCCGAGGGCCACGGGCGTGTAGCCGCCGGCCTCGAGCTTCCCGGCGAGTCCGGCGAGCGCCTCGCGGGCGGCCTCGAGCCAGTCCGCGGGGTTCTGCTCGGTCCAGCCGGGCCGGGGGGTGAGCAGGGGGTAGGCCGCCCCCGCCTCGGCCACGGCGTGGCCTTCAGGGGTGAGGGCGAGGGCCTTGAGGCCGCTGGTGCCCAGGTCGATGCCGATGCTGACGGGTCTCATGGGGCTCCTGTGGGGTCAATGGCCGATGGCGGATGGCCGATAGCCGGGCGTGGGTCGTACGTCGTACGTCGTACGCAAGACGCGGGGCGCCTTGTCACCCCCCTTAGCAAGGGGGGCTGGGGGGGATACCCCTCCCCGC
>NZ_QXDL01000445.1:0-981 GCF_003574345.1 Calidithermus terrae | reverse complement strand
GCCCAGCCCCCCGCCAGCAGCGCCGCGCTCACCCCCAGCCCCGCCAGCCGCGCCGGGCGCAGCCGCCCGGACCAGTCCACCTTCTCCCCCGCCAGGGGGAAGCGGGCCACCCGCTCGCCCCCCGCGCCCAGCAGGGGGCTGTAGAGCGCCTCCGGGGCCAGTTCGACCCCGGTGACCCCCTCCAGCCCCAGCCCCAGCCGCTCGACGGCGAAGAAGCCGCCATAGCTCTCCAGCAGCCCCTGGTACAGCCCCTCGTGCAGCGCGCCCGCGCCCGCCAGCAGCAGCGCGCTCAGGCGCTGCTCCTGCGCGGCCTTGACCAGCTCGACGGGCCCGCCCTCCTGCGCCACCGCCAGCAGGGTCTCCTCCACCGCCGCCGCGATCGCCGCCAAGACCTCCGCCGCCTCGAGGCGGCCGGGGTCGTCGAGCAGCAACCGCAGCAAGCCCGCCTCCCCCCGCAGCGCCTGCACCCAGGGGTCGAGCAGGGCCACCAGCGTGCGTGCGCGCACCAGCTTGTCCCCCCACAGCACCGCCAGGCTGCTGGCCGACGGCTCGAGGTGCAGCAGGATCCATAGCCCCTCGCGCGGGGCGCGCTGGGCGTGGCGCACGGCCAGCGCCACCCCGTGCTGCTCCACGTCCCACAGCCGCAGCCCGCACTCCTCGGCTAGCCGGGCCAAAAGCTTGAAGGTCGGCTCGTAGACCTTGCCCAGCAGGGCCTGGCCCCCCACCGCCTCCGGCAGGCTGATCCGGGGGACGAAGGCCTCGGCGCGGGCCGGGGGCAGCGCCTCCACCTCCCGCTCCAGCGCCTTCATCAGCAACTCCCCCTCGAGGCCGGGCGTGCGCGTCAGGCGCAGGCTCATCAGCTCGGGAGGCAGCACCCACACCAGGTCGCCGCGCCCGCGGAAGCCCAGCTCGGCCAGCAGCGCCTTGAGGGCCTGACCCACCGCGCGCGGCTCGAGAAGCTCCCCCCCGCGCAGCCAGCCC
>NZ_QXDL01000444.1:0-982 GCF_003574345.1 Calidithermus terrae | reverse complement strand
GCTGGCGGGCTGCGCGGGGTGGGCGGGCACGGAGGGCCGGGTCAGCGAGGCCGAGAAGCGCTTTTTCGCCCAGAACGAGCTGGTCTTCGCCCGCGTGGACTTCACCGACCTCGAGGTCGCCCGCAGGCTGGTGGTCAGCTTCGAGGCCGTCAGCGCCAGGTACGGCGAGGGCTACTTGCTGCTCGAGCTCTCCCTCCAGGACTTCGCCCGCCTGCGCGAGCGCGAGCGCGAGCTGGGCCTGCGGGTCTCCCTCGACACCGCGCTGAGCGAGCAGCAGAGCCGACGGCTGCGGGGCTTCGAGGAGGGGGCCCTTGCCGAGGCCCTGCGCGACTTCCCCTGCTACCGCACGCTCGAGGAGACCTTCGCCGCTGCCCGGAGGATCGTGGCCGAGCACCCCGCCCTCGCCGCCTGGGCCGACATAGGCGATAGCTGGCGCAGGGGCTTCGCCCCCAGGTTCGCCCGCTCCGGCCACGACCTGCGGGTGCTCGAGCTGACCAACCGCGCCGTCGCCGGCCCCAAGCCCCGGCTTTTCATCACCAGCGCCCTCCACGCGCGCGAGCTCGCCACCGCCGAGCTCGCCACCCGCTTCGCCGAGCACCTCGTGGGCGCCTACGGCACCGACCCCGAAGTGACCTGGCTGCTCGACCACCACGAGGTCCACCTGCTGCTCCAGGCCAACCCCGACGGCCGCGAGCTCGCCGAGGCCGGCATCCTGTGGCGCAAGAACGTCAACCTGCTGGCCTGCCCGCTCAGCCGCGCCCGCAGGGGGGTGGACCTCAACCGCAACTTCGCCTTCGAGTGGGGCACTGCCGGCTCGAGCGCCGAGTGGTGCAGCGACACCTACCGCGGCCCCGCCCCCGCCTCCGAGCCGGAGACCCGCGCCATCCAGGACTACCTGCGCCGGAGCTTCCCCGACGTGCGCGGCCCCGCCCTCGCCGACGCCGCCCCCGCCGACGCCTGGGGCCTCTACCTCGACCTCCAC
>NZ_QXDL01000443.1:0-995 GCF_003574345.1 Calidithermus terrae | reverse complement strand
GGGGGATACCCCTCCCCGCAGGCAGGGAGGGCTGGGGGCGGGGCGAAGCACAGGGCACTAGCTGACGGCTGACCGCTGATGGCTGACGGCGGAAAGCCAAGTGTCGCTCGTCTTGCGTTCGGCGCTCGCGGTTGAGCGAAAATGGAGCCATGACGCCCTCCAACGTCGAGGAGACCCTCGCTGCCCTCGAGGCCCACCGCTACATCGCCGACAAGGGGCTGGCGGTTTCGGTCTTTCTGGCCCTCAAGCTGGGGCGGCCCCTGCTGCTGGAGGGCGAGCCCGGGGTGGGCAAGACCGAGATCGTGAAGGTGCTGGCCGGCATGCTTTCCACCCGCCTGATCCGGCTGCAGTGCTACGAGGGGCTGGACGTGAACAACGCGGTCTACGAGTGGGACTACGCCCGCCAGATGATGCAGATCCGGCTGCTCGAGGCCTCCGGCGAGCGCGAGGCCGAGCGGGTGCGCCACGAGGTCTTCGGGCGGGAGTTCCTGCTCGAGCGACCCCTGCTGCAGGCGCTCAGGAGCGTGGACGGCAAGGCCCCGGTGCTGCTCATCGACGAGCTCGACCGCGCCGACGAGGAGTTCGAGGCCTTCTTGCTCGAGTTCCTCTCCGACTGGCAGATCACCATCCCCGAAGTGGGCACGGTGCGGGCCGAGCGTCCCCCGGTGGTGGTGATCACCTCCAACCGCACCCGCGAGATCCACGACGCGCTCAAGCGCCGCTGCCTGTACTACTGGATCGACTACCCCTCCTTCGAGAAGGAGTACCGCATCGTGCGCGAGAAGGTGCCCGGCGTGCCGGAGAAGCTCGCGCAGCAGGTGGTGGCTTTCGTGCAGGAGCTGCGCAAGCAGGACCTCTACAAGGCCCCCGGCGTGGCCGAGACCCTCGACTGGGCCGCCTCGCTGATGGCGCTGGACGCGGTGGCGCTCGAGCCCCCCCTGGTGGAGGCCACCCTCGGCGCGCTGCTGAAGTACCAAGACGACGTGGCGCGGGCG
>NZ_QXDL01000442.1:0-1015 GCF_003574345.1 Calidithermus terrae | reverse complement strand
GCTGGGGGGGATACCCCCTCCCCGCACGCGGGGAGGGAAGGGGAGGGGATCTCCACGGGCCTTTCGCTGAGGGCTGACGGGTTATCAGGGACGGCGCCGGTCGCGCAGGGGATCCGGTCGCGCCACCGGCATCGCGGCGGGGGGTGAATTGGACTACACTTAAGGGGTTCGGCATTTCGCGGGGTATGGGCTGGGAGACCGGGTCGGAGGTCCGGGATGCGTGGGGCAGGGGTATTGGGCTTTTTATTCGTCGTAGCCGTGTTGGCCTGGGGGTTGCCCTCGTCGCGGGCGCAGAACGCTGCCCTGAACCTGGGGGTGTTCAAGGCGGGGTCGTGGGGGGCGCACCTGCGCCCGGTGCTGGCGCTGGCGGTCAGCGCCGACGGGCTCATCGCCACGGGGTCGGTGGACGAGACCGGCAAGCTGTGGGCGGGGGTCTCGGGCAAGCTGCAGAAGACCATCGGGGCGCACGCCGACTCGGTGACGGCGGTGGCCTTCAGCCCCGACGGGGGCCTGCTCTTCACCGGATCCGACGACCAGAGCGTGCGGGTGCTCGAGACCGGGAGCGCCTCCGAGCAGCAGGTGCTGCGGACCCAGGGGCGGGTGCGCTCGCTGGCGGCCAGCGGCGGCCTGCTGGCGGTGGGCACCGACAACGGGCGCATCCAGGTGTTCCAGCTCCGGCAGGGCGGGGCCGAGGCCGTCGCGCAGCTCCAGGGCCACAGCGGCGAGGTGCGCGGCCTGGCCTTCCGGCCGGGGAGCGGCGTGCTGCTGTCGGGCTCGAGGGACGGAACGGTGCGGCTGTGGGACGCGGCCAAGGGGACTTCCCTGGCTTCAAAGAGCGAGGGGGTCCCGGTCTCCGGGGTGGCCTTCGACCCGGCCGGGCAGCGGCTGGCCTACGGGCTGGAGAACGGGCTGGT
The DNA here is from genome assembly GCF_003574345.1 of Calidithermus terrae. Classification (NCBI taxonomy): domain Bacteria; kingdom Thermotogati; phylum Deinococcota; class Deinococci; order Thermales; family Thermaceae; genus Calidithermus; species Calidithermus terrae. The sequence continues at coordinate 101 of NZ_QXDL01000442.1, read as the reverse complement.
CTACCTCCACCCGGCCAACGCCTTCAGCCAGAACAGCGCCGTGCGGGCTTCGGGCGGGGTGCAGGCCCTCGCCTTCGCGCCGGGCGGGGCCTACGTGGGGG
>NZ_QXDL01000441.1:0-1023 GCF_003574345.1 Calidithermus terrae | reverse complement strand
GGCTCGAGCGGGGCAGCAGGGGCGGTAGGGGCAGGGCTCACGCGCAGACCGAAGCGCTCAGCGTGGTGAAGGCGCTTGACGTGCTCCCACTGCTCGCGCTCGTAGCGCTGGTCCCAGTAGCCCGCGTCCTCGCTGTCCCACACCAGCGCGAAGAGGAAGCCCTGCAGCCCGGCCCGCTCGGCCCGCTCCTTGAAGGCCTCGCCCACGAAGTGGTCCTGCCGCCCGTGGTAGGGCATCGTGAACACCAGCACCCCCTCCAGCCGCTCGGGCCGGAAGGCGTAGACGTAGACCCTGGAGAGGAAACGTCCCTTGGGGCCAGAGATCCACTTCACCTCGCTGCGGTCGAAGTCCATGGCGTCCACGTCGCGCAGCACGTTGAAGAAGTAGAACTCGCCCGCCGTGCTCCGCAGGGGCAGCAGCTCGCCGTGCGCGCGGAGCTCCCCGCCCAGGGCTTCCACCGCCCGCCAGCTCATCACCAGCAGGTTCTCCGCGCCCAGGAAGGAGAAGTCCCCCAGCGGCTTGCCCGGGTTGTGGGGGCTGGGGACCACCTCGATGGGCTCCCAACGCCCCGCCAGCTCTATGGGCTCATTTCTGCCGACCTCCCGGCTGAGCCGGCTGGCCTGCTCGGGGTCGCGGGCCATCAGCCCCCTGGCCTGGCCGTACAGGTTGGCGTCCATGATCTTGTAGATTTTCATGCAGTTTCGCCGTCTCCTCTCTCCCACACCTCGGGGAGGTAACGCCCGTCGGCGTAGCCCAGGCCCTCCGACCCCACCCGCGCGGGCTCGAGCCGCCCGTGCGGTAGCGTCACCCCCCGGCCTCACCGCCACACGAAGAGGTACAGGTAGAAGCGCCAGCCGAAGAACAGGAGGTACAGCCCGGCCGCGAAGCCGTCCCCCTCGACCAGCCAGAACATCAGCGCCGGGAAGGCCACGCCGAAGAAGAGCGTGAGCCAGAAGGCCGCGCGGTAGGCCCGGGCGACCCGCCGCGCCAGCGCCGCGCTGGTGTCCCGGTAGCGGTGGTAGA
>NZ_QXDL01000440.1:0-1040 GCF_003574345.1 Calidithermus terrae | reverse complement strand
CCCACCACCCCCCACGAGCAAGCCACCGGTTCACGGCCGGGGACGGGCTCGCGGGACAAGCACCCGTCCTCTGGGGAGTGGGGCTGTAGTTGGCTTGTGGGGCGGGCGCGGCCCCAGTGGATGATTCATCCCAACGAGGCGTTTGGCGTTTTGCGTCTTGCGTCTCGCGTTCGGCGTCGGGCATCCGGCGTTCGGCTGTCCCTCGCCGCCGGAGGCCGCCCATGACCTGGACCGCCTTCGCCGTCATGCTCGCGCTGGGGGCGCTGCTGGTGGGGGTCAAGCTCTGGCAGCGGCGGGCGCGGCCGCACGCGGAGGTGGCGCGCAAGGTCATGCACATCGGGGTGGGGGTGCTCGCGCTGGCCTTTCCCTCCTTGTTCGGGTGGGGCGGCCTCGAGCCCGTGCTGTGGGTGTGTGGCGTGGCGGTCCTGACCCTGCTGGCGCTGCGCTTCGTGCGCCCGGCGCGGGCGGTGCTGGGGAGCGTGCTGGGCTCGGTGGAGCGGCAGGGGTGGGGCGAGGTGTACTTCCTGCTGAGCGTCGCGCTGCTCTTCGCCTTCGCCCAGAACCCGGTCGAGTACTACCTGCCGCTGCTGGTGCTGACCTTCGCCGACGGGCTGGCGGCGCTGGTGGGGGTGGCGTACGGGCGTGTGCGCTACGGCACCGAGGGGCGCTACAAGAGCCTCGAGGGCAGCCTGATGTTCTTCCTGGTGGCCTTCGGGCTGGGCTACGGCTACCTGCTCTTCGAGGGGGGCGTGCTCGAGGCCAGCCTCTACGCGCTGCTCGTCGCGAGCGTGAGCACGCTGACGGAGGGGGTCTCGGTGGAGGGGCTCGACAACCTGCTGGTCCCGGTGGTGAGCCTGGGGGTCTTGCAGCAGCAGCCGGGGCCGGGCGAGCTGGCCGTGATGGTGCTGCTGGCGGTGGTGCTGGCGGGCCTGGTGGCCTGGACCATGACCCGCTCCGAGCGCAACGCCCCGGCGCGGGTGGCCCTGATCCTGGGGGCGCTGCTGGGGCTGGTGTGGCTGGGCTGGCCGGGGATGCTGGGG
>NZ_QXDL01000044.1:0-22922 GCF_003574345.1 Calidithermus terrae | reverse complement strand
GGGTCTCGAGGGCGCTGGTGGGGTGGGCCCTCGAGCAGGCCCGGGCCGCGGGCAAGCGCTACCTGCGCATGGACTGCGCCGCCGAACGCCCCAAGCTGCGGGCCTTCTACGAGTCGCTGGGCTTCGAGTACCACAGCGACTGGTGGCTGGGCAGCTTCCACGCCGCGCGCTACCAGATGCCCTTGTGACCGGCACGGGGTCTGGGGTTATGGTGAAGGCTGTGGTCGTGGACTCGATCCTCCAACTCTACGCCCAGGGCTACTTCCTGATGGACAACGGCGACGGGCTGCAGTGGTACTCCTCCCGCCGCCACGCGCTGATCCCGCTGGACGAGCGCTTCCACGTGCCCCGCAGCCTGCGCCGCGCGCTCAACTCGGGGGCTTTCGAGGTCCGGATCAACCACGACTTCGCCGGGGTGGTGGAGGGCTGCGCCACGGCGCACCGGCGCGAGACCTGGATCTCCGACGAGCTGCGGCAGATCTACGCGGTGCTGCACCGGGCGGGCCACGCCCACAGCTTCGAGACCTGGCACGAGGGGCGGCTGGCCGGGGGCATCCTGGGCATCGCCGTCGGCGGGGCCTTCATCGGGGAGAGCATGTTCTACCACGTCCCCGAGGCCTCCAAGGTGGCGCTGGTGCGGCTGGTGGAGCGCCTGCGGGGCCGGGGCTTCGCGCTCTTCGACGCCCAGGTGCAGAACCCGCACCTCGAGCGCTTCGGCGCCTACGAGGTCTCGGAGGGGGAGTACCGGCGGCTGTTGCGGCAGGCGGTGGGCCTGAAGGCGCGCTTCGCCTGACCTCGAGCCCCGGGCCTCCCCGTACGGGGAGGCCCAGCCCGGAGGAGGCTCTGGGAGAAGTTCAGGGGAAGCTGATGAGGCACTGGTCGGCGCCGCCGGGGACGGCAGCTTCGGGCGTGGTCGCGTCGATGGAGAGCAGGAAGTTGGCGAGGTCCTGGGTCTGCCCGGCGCTGGGGGTGAAGACCGCGTTGCCCGCGCGCAGGTGGACGCTCCACTTGGGGTCGAAGAGCTCGGCGAGGGTCTTGGCCTGGCCGTGGTGCAGGTAGGGAGCCCCCAGGGCGAGGCCGTAGAGCGAGGGGATGTTGTACCCGGCGAACTCGCCCTGGGCGCGGTCGGTGGGGGGGTTGCCCGCTTTCTTCTCGAGCGCGTCCGTCTCGGCGGCGTTGCCCGGGACCCCGAAGCTGCCCACGTTGCGCAGCACGCACGACACCTGGGCCGGGGCGATGAAGCCGCCGCCCCCCTTGGGCTCCTGCTCGATCTGCTTGGCGTGGGGGCTGCCGGGGGCGCTGAAGGGGGTGCTGGCGAGGCTGGCGTTGTTGGCGCTCGAGGGGGTGTAGAACAGCCGCGACAGCGTCCAGCCCGCCCCGCCGTGGCAGGAAGCGCAGTTGCCCTGGCCGGCCTGCTCGAACAGGGCGCGGCCCCGCGCCACCGAGCCGGCGTCGAGGAACTGCTTGCCCTTGGGCGGGCGGATGGTCTTGACGAACTCCTCGAGGTCGTCCCAGTCCTTGCCGCCGGTGAGCTGCACCGTGCACAGCGCCGCGCCCAGCGCGTCCTGGATCTCGCGCACCGGGATGCCGAGCTGGGCCTTGAGGCCGTTCTTGTCGGTCGCGTCGGCGGGGTTGAGGCTGGCCTGCTTCTCGCCGCCCTGGTCCTCGGGGGCGAAGTTGCCGCAGTTGTCGGTGGTGATGGCCCCCTTGCCGCCCGAGACGGCGCGGGTGTTGCGCTCGAAGTCGTGCAGCTCGTCGAAGATGCCCGTCCAGTTGAGGATGCGCTGCTTCTGCGGCCCCGGCCCGTGGCTGAAGGTGCCGCTCATGTCGGTGCTCTGGCGCGGCCCGGCGGCGAAGCGCCAGGTGACGTTGTCGGAGAGGCCGTCGCCGTGGCAGGAGCCGCAGCTCGACCAGGCCTCGTTGGCCCAGCGGGCGCGGCCCGTGAAGAAGAAGCGGCGGCCCTTGTTGACCTGGGCCTCCAGGCCCGCCGGCGCGGCCCCCGTGGCGATCTTCTTGCTGGGGGTCTGGCTGTCGAGCGCGACGACGGTGGCGGTGCGGCTCACCCAGCAGTTGACGTAGGCCTTGGGGGTCTGGGAGGTGTCGTGGGGCGTGACCATGCCGATGGGCGCCTGGCAGCCGGTGTTGTTGGCGTTGGCGAGCAGGTCGAGCTGCTTGACGGTGGGGGTGCCCAGGCTCACGGTGGCGTCGCCGGTGAGCACCGCGCGCTGCACCGCGTCGGCGCCGCGGGCCACGAGGTAGAGGATGTCGCTGCCCACCAGCGCCACGTCCACCAGGTCGGCCATGAAGAGGCGGGGGGCGTTCACCTGCTGCTTGATGGCCGCCGCCAGGCTGATGCTGCCGAGCTTGTTGCCGCCGAGGTCGCCCACGAGCACCAGCGGGAAGACGTTGCCGTTGAAGACCGGGGCCCCGTCGGGCGAGGCGCCGATGGCGGTGGCGAAGAACTTGTTGCCCGCGACGGCCACCGAGTAGAGCTGGTTGGGCGAGGTGGTCTGGGCGGGGAAGCCCGCGTCGCCGGTGGCGGTGGGCTCGAAGAGCACGGTAGCCACCTCGGAGAGGTCGCCCAGCTTGAGGATGCGCACCGCGCCGGTGCGGCCGGTGTCGCTGGCCTCGGGGCCGGGGCCGGGCCGCCCGTAGAACTCGGTGACCGCCACCTTCTCGTCGGCGTCGCTCTGGTCGCCGTTGTTGGAGACGGCGAGGCCGCGCGGGTTGGGGACGGCCTTGGAGGCGACGACGCTGAGGGTCTTGGTGTCGATGAGCGCCACCCGGCCCTCGGCCCACTCGGCCACCGCCAGCCGGTCGCCGCGCGGGGAGAGGGCCAGGCCCACCGGCTCCGACCCCACGGCCACCGAGCCGCTGACGGCGGGGCTCGAGCCGTCGATCCCCACCACCCGCACCACCCGCGCCTCGGCCTTCAGCGCCACGTAGGCCACCTTGTCGTCCGGGGCGATCACCACGGCGCTGGGCTCGTCCCCCACCGGCACCTCCGCGACCTCGGCGTCGCTGGCGGTGTCGATGACGGAGAGCGAGTCGTTCTCGGGGTTGACCACCAGCACCCGCCTGTCGTCGCCGGTGATGGCGATGGTGCCGGCCTTGGAGGGCCGCTTGAGGACGGGGACGTTGGCGGGCGGCGGCTTCTCCTGCGAAGGGCAGCCCGCCAGCAGCAAGGCCAGAAGCAGCAGCCCCGCACCTGCTAAGGGCCGCCCCCGTTGAACCATGGGAATTCTCATGCGCGTGTGCTCCTTTCCCTGATGGACCCGAATGCCCCAAGGACGTGTCGCTCCCCTCCAGGCCTCGAGGTTAGGGAAAGGCTGGTAACGCCGCGGTAACGAGGAGGCCGAGCCGCCCGCCCGGCTACCCCAGCACGTAGAGCTGTTCCTGCCGCCCGCAGAGCCACTCGGCGCCGTGCGCCCGCACCACCACGTCCTCCTCGAGCCCCACGTAGCCCACGCCCTCCAGCATCACGCCGAGCTCGAGGGTGTAGACCTCCCCCTCTTGCACCACGCCCTCTGGGGCCCGGCCGTAGCGCGGCCAGCGCGGGCCCAGCAGGGTGCCCCCGTCGTGGGTGGCGCGGCCCAGGCTGTGCCCGGTGGCGTACTTGTACTCGGGGTAGCCGGCCGCGGTCACCACCCGGCGGGCCGCCGCGTCCACCTCGTAGCCCTTCGCCCCCGGCCGCAGGGCCTCCCCCGCGGCGTCCATGGCCGCCCGCACCACGCCGAAGGCGGCCTCGAGCTCCCCCGGCACGCCCCGGCCCGGCTCGGGCCAGTAGTACACCCGCTGGAGGTCGGAGCAGTAGCCCTCCAGCCGCACCCCGTAGTCGGTGTGGATGAGCATTCCCGGCTCCAGCACCGCCCCGGTGGCCCCGGCGTGGCTGGGCATGCGGGCGAAGCTCACGTTGGGGCAGCCCTTCCAGCCCCACGCGGGCTCCAGGCCCTCCGCCCGCAGCCTGCGGTGCAGGTGCTCGGCGGCCTGCACCTCCGACCAGCCGGGACGGATGAGCTGGGAAAGCTCGTGCAGGTGGGCCTCGGCGCGGTCCACGGCGGCCTTGATGCGCCGCTGCTCGGCCGGGGTCTTGACCGAGCGCAGCCGCCCCAAAAAGCCCGCCGCCGACTCGAAGGGGAGGCCGGGCAGCACGGAGCGCAGCTCGAGGTACATCCCGTGGCTCAGCCCGTCGAGCAGGGGGTTGTCGCTGGCGTAGTCGAGGAGCACGCGCCCGGGGTCGAGCGCCGCCACCTCGGCCCGCAGCAGCTCGGCGTAGTCCTCGTCGTAGGGCAGCACCCGCCAGGTGGGCTCGAGGCCCGGCGCGTCGAAGCGCCCCACGATGGCGGTGGCGGCGTCGCGGGTCACCAGGAAGAAGGCGTCCCAGGTGAGGTCGGCCCCGCTGACGAGCGCCAGCCCCGGCTCGGGGCGCTCGAGGGTCTCGCGCGCCGCGATCAGCCAGAGGTCGCCGGGCCCCAGCAAGGCCTGCGCCTGGGCCAGTTTCTCCGCGTAAAGCTGGGCTTCGGACATGGCCCTCACTCTACACGGCCGCTTGCCGAAGGGGCCGCAGGCCCGCGCGTTACCCTGGCGTTACCAGGGGCCGCCTACCTTCGAGCCGGCCAGTTCGGGCCGGCACAGGAGGTAGGCATGGGAAAGCACGCCGTGGTCATCGGGGCGAGCATGGGTGGGCTGCTCGCGGCCCGGGCACTGGCCGACCATTACGAACGGGTCACCGTGCTCGAGCGCGACACCTTCCCGGCAATGGGCGAGCACCGCAAGGGCGTTCCCCAGGGCCGCCACGCCCACAGCCTGCTCTCCATCGGACGGGAGGTGCTCGAGGAGCTGTTCCCCGGCTTCAGCCAGGAGGTGGTGGCCCAGGGCGGGGTGAAGTCGCTCTACGCCAGCCGACCGCTGCTCGAGGGCCATGTGCGCCAGCGGGTGCTGGCCCTGCCCAACCTGCGGGCCATCGAGCGCTGCGACGTGCTGGGCCTGACCACTGACGGACAGAAGGAGCGCGTCACCGGCGTGCGGCTGGCCCAGCGCGAGAGCGGTGTGGAACAACTGCTGGGGGCCGAGCTGGTGGTGGACGCCAGCGCCCTCATAGACTCCCCCTGGAGCATCGTGGTGGGCCGCGACCTGCGCCTGAAGGAGGTGGAGGGAAAGCGCAGTGCCACGAGCCACTTCGTCAACTGGTACCTGGGCAAACTGCCCAGGGCCGCCCGGCACGACCCCGCCGTGGCGATGGCCTTCGGCAAGGTCGTCAACTTCCGTGACCGCCCCAAGAGCCTGTTGCACCCCAGGGTGTTGTGGCGAGTGCTCCAGGGCAACCTGTTCCCACCCAGAGCGGCTGCCGCCGAACCCAGGCTGCAAAAAGCCTGAGAGGAGGGCATCATGACCGGCAAGATTGGAACTTCCAGCATTTCCCGAGACATTCGGGTGTGCTACGGCCCGCGCTGCGCCCCCAGAAGCTGGAGGGTCGAGCGCGAGGCGGAGGGCCTGTGGCTGCTGCAGGAGTCCGAAGGAAGCACGGTCTACACGCTGGCGGGCTCGAGCCCCGTCTGCCCGCGCTGCGGGGGTGAACTCTATCCTCTCGAGCCGGAGGGATAGCTCGAGGCCCGTTCCCGGTACGATGTTCACCGGGTAATGCCCGATTCGGTCAGCCCGCCGCCGAACGGCGCCGGGCTGACAGGGCCGGGGTTATCCGCGTGGCAGAGGGCGTTGTCGCCCCTCGGGAGGGATGCGCTTTCTTCGCCGACCGCCAGGGAGGGGTGCCCTCTGGGGTTCAAAAAGATAGCCCCCGGGGGTCTTTGGATCGGGTGATTATCTTTTTGAATCCGGTATAAGGGGCCCGGGGCATGACCTACGACCAGTCCGAGTTCGAGGTGCGCTGTGAGTGGGGCGAACAGGGGGTCGCGCAACTGGCCCCCCTCAGCGACGTAGTGGTCATCGTGGACGTGCTGTCCTTCTCGACCTGCGTGGACATCGCCACCGGCCGCGGCGCGGTGGTGTTCCCCTACCCCTGGAAGGATGCCTCCGCCGCCGGCTTCGCCGCGTCCGTGGGGGCCGTCGTGGCCGAGGCCCGTAGTGGGGGCCGTGGCTACTCGCTCTCACCGCGGTCGCTGCTGGAGATCCCCCCTACAACCCGCCTCGTCCTGCCCTCCCCCAACGGCGCGACCCTCACCCTGGGCACGGGCGCAGTCCCCATCCTGGCCGGGTGCCTCCGCAACGCCCGGGCGGTGGCCGAGGCGGCCCGGCGCTATGGGCGTCGCATCGCCGTCACCCCCGCGGGCGAGCGCTGGCAGGACCGGAGCCTGCGGCCCGCGCTCGAGGACTGGCTGGGCGCGGGGGCCATCATCCGCCACCTGGAGGGCCACCGCTCCCCGGAAGCCCAGGCCGCCGCTGCCGCCTTCGAGGCTTTGCAGGGCGACCTGGCGGAGCTGTTGCGCTCGTGCAGCTCGGGCAAGGAGTTGCTCGAGCGCGGCTTCGAGGAAGACGTGGCGCTGGCCTCGGCCCTCGACGTCAGCGAGTGTGTCCCGGTGTTCCGGGAGGATGCATACAGGTGGGAAGAAGCTCCTGCCTGACTCGCCCTCCATGTTCCTCATCCGTATTCTAAGAATAGGCTCCAGCCTCCAGGTTCATCCTCGAGGTACCGTCTTACCAGTAGTCGAACGCTTTATGGACATTATCGAAACTGTCACAAACGCGTGGGGATGGACCGGCCTTCAGCCAGATCAGGTGGTTGGAGAAAACGACTTCGGAAATCTCCTAATCAAAGACATAAATGGCCGCTACTGGCGGCTGTGCCCGGAAGACCTCTACTGCAAGATCGTTGCCAACAACCGTGCCGAGTTTGATGAGCTACTACAGGATGAGGAGTTCATGAGCGACTGGCTCATGACCGGTCTCGTAGAGCAGGCTGAAGAACGTATCGGCCCGCTTCGCCCCGGGCATAAGTACTGCCTCAAAGTTCCTGGGGTCCTCGGAGGCGAGTTTGCTGGAGCCAACCTGGCTGTTGTTCCAATTCACGAGCTGATCAGCCTATCTGGGCGCATTGCTGAGGAAATCGACGGACTGCCGGACGGCGCCCAAGTCGAGCTAATTGTTGATCCCCGTCCCAATAACTCGTCCGAGCCGGGGTAATTATGCTTATCTATCAGCAGGCCAGCTCGAGCTCCCCGTCCTTCACCCCGATCCTCAAGTTGCCCCCCTGCCTGAGGGGCCCGAAGAGGAGCAGGTCGGCCAGGGGCTTCTTGATGCGCTCCTGGACCAGGCGGGCCAGGGGGCGGGCGCCCATCGCGGGGTCGTAGCCCTTCTCGGCGAGCCACTGCCGGGCCTCGGGGGCGACGCTCACGCTCACCTTGCGCTCCTTGAGCTGGGCCTCGAGCGCCTTCAGGTTCTTGTCCACGATCTGGCCCATGACCTCCGGGGAGAGCGGGGCGAAGTGCACCACGGCGTCGAGGCGGTTGCGGAACTCGGGGGTGAACAGCCGCCTTATGGCCTCGTCGGCGGCCTCGGCCTTGGACTCGCGGAAAAAGCCGATGCGGGTCTCGCTGGCCTCGGCGGCCCCGGCGTTGGTGGTCATGATGAGCACGGCGCTGCGGAAGTCCACGGTCTTGCCGTTGTGGTCGGTGAGCTTGCCGTAGTCCATCACCTGCAGGAGGATGGCGAAGAGGTCGGGGTGGGCCTTCTCGATCTCGTCCAGCAGCAGCACGCAGTGGGGGTTTTGCAGCACCGCGTCGGTGAGCAGGCCGCCCTGCTCGAAGCCCACGTAGCCGGGCGGGGCGCCGATGAGCCTGGAGACGGTGTGCTTCTCCATGTACTCCGACATGTCGAAGCGGATCAGCGGCACGCCGAGCTTGGCGGCGAGCTGGCGGGAGAGCTCGGTCTTGCCCACGCCGGTGGGCCCGGCGAAGAGGTAGGCCCCGATGGGCTTCTGCGGGTCGCGCAGGCCGGCGCGGGCCATCTTGATGGCGCTGGCGACCTCCTTCACGGCCCGTTCCTGCCCGTAAATCTCCGCCGAAAGCTCGGCCTCGAGGCTCTGCAGCACCACCTGGTCGTCGCGCGAGACCGACTTGGGGGGGATGCGGGCGATGCGGGCCACGGTGGCCTCCACCTCGGCCACGCCGATGCGGTTCTTGCGCTTGCCGGCGGGCTTGAGCGCCTCGCCGGCCCCGGCCTCGTCGAGCACGTCGAGGGCGCTGTCGGGCAGGCGGCGGTCGCCCAAGTGGCGCGCGGCGAGCTCGACGGCGCGCTCTAAGGCCTGGCGGGTGTAGCTGAGCCTGTGGTGGGCCTCGAGCTTGGGCTTGAGCCCCTCGAGGATCTGCACCGCCTCCTCGTGGGTGGGCTCGAGCACGTCGATCTTCTGGAAGCGCCGGGCGATGGCGCGGTCCTTCTCGAAGGACTTGTACTCGGCGAAGGTGGTGGCCCCGATGCACTTGAGCTTGCCGGTGAGGGCGGGCTTGAGCAGGTTGGAGGCGTCCACGGTGGAGCCGGTGGTCGAGCCGGCCCCCACGATCATGTGGATCTCGTCGATGAACAGGATGGCCTTGGGCCGGGCCAGCAGTTCCTTGACCACCGCCTTCAGCCGCTCCTCGAAGTCGCCGCGGTAGCGGGTCCCGGCCAGCAGGGCCCCCAGGTCGAGGGCGAAGATCTCGGCCCCCGCCAGGCCCTCGGGCACGCCGCCCTCCACGATGCGCTGGGCCAGGCCCTCCACCAGCGCGGTCTTGCCCACGCCGGGGTCGCCCACCAGGATGGGGTTGTTCTTCTGGCGGCGCGAGAGCACGGTGAGGACGCGCTCGAGCTCGGCCCTGCGCCCCACCAGGGGGTCGAGCTCCCCGGCGCGCGCGCGGGCGGTGAGGTCGGTGCAGTAGGCCTCGAGGGGCTTCCCCGCCACGCCGCCCTCTTCGCCCTCGGGGAAGGGGGCCTCCTCGGGCTCGGGCTGGGCCCCGCTGGGCGAGACCTCGCGCGAGATGGCGGTGGTGAGCTTGTAGCGCGAGAGGCCCAGGTCCTCGAGGATGCCGTAGACCCGCGACTGCCGCTCGTCCATCATGCTCACGAGCACGTTGGCCCCGTTGGCCTGGTCGCGCCCGGCCGAGCGCATGTGGGCCACCGCCCGGTGCAGCACCCGCTGGAAGGCGGTGGTGGGGACGGGCTGGATGTTGGGCAGGTTCTCCATCTCGGCCAAGGCCGTCTCGAGCTGCCCCCGCAGGGCGGCGAGGTCCACCTCGCAGCGCAGCAGCACGCGCTTGGCGTCGGCGTCGTCGAGGAGGGCGAGGAGGAGGTGCTCGAGCCCGGCGTACTCGTGCCCCCGGTCGAAGGCGCACTCGAGGGCGCGCTCGATGGATTTTTGCAGTTCAGGTGTGACCATAGCGACGGAGCCAGCCGTGGCTTCCAGGCTACAGGATGTCAGCCCTCCTCTGGGCTGCCTAGGTACAGGTTCACCTTTCGCCCTACTCCGGTTCCATGATGCACTGCAACGGGTGGCCCTCCTCGGCGGCCGCCTCCAGCACCTGGTTCACCTTGGTCTCCGCGATCTCGAAGGGGTAGACCCCGCACACCCCCACCCCCTGCTGGTGCACCGCCAGCATGATGCGGGTGGCCTCGAGCTCGTTCTTGCGGAAGAAGCGCATCAGGACGTCAACCACGAAGTCCATGGGGGTGTAGTCGTCGTTGAGCAGCAGCACCTTGTACATCTGGGGCGTGCGGGTGCGGGTGTGGGTTTTGGTTTTGGTGTCGCCCGTGGTGCTCACAAGCTCGAGTGTATCAAGGAGGGCTGCTCAGTAAATCTTCTTCCCCAGCAGGCTGCTGGCGAGCTCGACCATGATGCGGGCGGTGCGGTTGGCGATGTCGAGGATGGGGTTGACCTCCACGAGGTCGAGGCTGGTCACGAGGCCGGTGTCGGCGAGGAGCTCCATCAGCAGGTGGGCCTCGCGGTAGGTGAGGCCGCCGGGCACCGGGGTGCCCACGCCGGGGGCGATCTCGGGGTCGAGCACGTCGGCGTCGAGGGAGACGTGGACGCGCTCGAAGCCGCGGAACTTCTCGGCCACGGCCTGGGCGATGGCCGGGACGCGCAGGGTGTCCACCTCCTTCATGGTGTAGACCGTCACGCCGCGCTCGCGCAGCAGGCGCACCTCGCCGGGGTCGAGGCTGCGGATGCCGATGAGCACCACGTCCTCCGGGCGCACCTTGGCCCCCTCCCCGCCCAGGTTGACCAGGCGGGGGTCGCCCAGCCCGCACAGGTGGGCCAGCGGCATCCCGTGGATGTTGCCGCTGGGGGAGGTCTCGGGGGTGTTGAAGTCGGCGTGGGCGTCCACCCAGACCACCCCGACGCGCCGCCCGCGGCTCGCCGCCGTCACCGAGGCCATGGCCACCGAGTGGTCGCCCCCGAGCAGGACGGGGAAAGCGTCGTCGGGCATGGCCGCGAAGCCCCGGATGGCGTCCTCGCAGGCCCGGCGGATGGGCTCGAGGTAGCTCAGGCCGCCGCTCTCGCGCTCGTGGCGCAGGCTCTCGGCGATGGGGATGTCCACGTCGCCGAAGTCCTGCACCTCGTGGCCCAACTCTTCCAAAACCGCTTGCAGACGGGCGTAGCGGATGGCGCTGGGGCCCATGTCCACCCCGCGCCTCCCCTGCCCCAAGTCCATCGGCATCCCGAGTACGCCTATGCGTTTCATGCCTCCATGCTATAGGCCGAAAACGCCGTTTGTATCTTGATTCATGCGTTATGCATAACGCTTTGCATAAGCGCCTCGAGGCCGCCGGATCGTCACCTTTTTCACCTTGACCCCGCCCCCGGCCGGTGCTAGGGTGGTTTGAATGGACTACGGTGAAATTCAGAGCATCAACCTGGCCCGCCTGCTGCGCGAGGGCGGCACCGCCGAGGCGAAGGGCGAGATCAGCGGCCAGATCGAACTGGGCAACGACACCATCCCCCTGCAGGACAAGGCGCTGTGGCGGGTGAGCGTGACCTCAGTGGGCGACGACGAGCTGTGGCTGTCGGGCGAGATCGCCGGCAACGCCGTGATGGAGTGCCGCCGCTGCCTCGACCCCACCCCCACCCCCGTGCGCGCCCACTTCCAGCACATGCTGCGCTACCAGCCGGGCCTCGAGCGCCTCGAGGCCGTCGAGGAGGACGAAGAGGAGGTCTTCCTCTTCGGCAAGCCCGACCTCGAGCTCGCCCCCTTCCTCTCCGAGGCCTTCGCCCTCGAGCTGCCCTACACCACCCTCTGCCGCGAGGACTGCCCGGGCTTGTGCGAGTTCTGCGGGGCCAACCTCAAGCGCGCCCCCCAGGACTGCTGCCCCCAGCGCAGCCGGCAGGGCAAGGAGAGCAAGCTGGCCGAGCAGCTCAAGAAGCTCGACCTCGAGGGGATCGAGTAGGAAACGCCGATGGCCGATGGCCGATAGCTAGAGGCTTGGCGGGGAAAGGCTTTTGACTGCGGGCTCCTGAGGCCAGGAGCCCCTATTGGCCTGACGTCGGGCAACCGGAAAACGGCTGCCCGCCTGCCGCATTCGCCCGAAGTTGACCAAATCGCTTTTGCACAGTAGACTCGAGAGCGGTTTGTTCGGAGACCCCCGTCTCCCCTGCTGAAAGAGGTTCGCAATGGCGAAGCACCCTGTACCCAAGAAGAAGACTTCCAAGGCCCGGCGCGATGCCCGCCGCAGCCACTTTGCCCTCAAGGCCCCCACCCTGGGCGAATGCCCCGAGTGCAAGACCCTCATCCCCCCGCACACCGTCTGCACCAACTGCGGCTACTACGCCGGGCGCAAAGTGCTGGAAGTCTGAGGCAGCGCTGCCTGTGAGCCCCCTCCCGTCCGTGGAGGGGGTTGTCGTTTTGGGTGGCTGATGCCGGTAGCCGAGCAGGGGTCGGACGTGGTGCGTCGGATGTCGTACGTCTTACGTCGTACGTCGTACGCGAGACGCAAAACGCAAGACGCCCTTTGTTTACCCCCCTTAGCAAGGGGGGCTGGGGGGATACACCCTCCCCGCAGGCGGGGAGGGACGGGGTGGGGTTTCCCACGAGCTACAGGCCACAAGCTGACCGCTGAAGGCTGATGGCTCCTCGCCGACCGCGCGTTTTCATTGAACACGGTTCACGACCGCGCACTGCCTCGAGCGGTAAACTTACGGGGTATGGCCGCACACCGCATGACGCAACCGGCCCGGCGCGGAGGAATGGCGTGAGCGTCGGGATTCTGGCCTTGGGGACCTACGCGCCCCCGAAGGTGATGACCAACCACGACTTCGAGAAGTTCCTCGACACCACCGACGAGTGGATCACCAGCCGCACCGGCATCAAGGAGCGGCGCATCGCCGATGAGCACGAGTTCACCTCCGACCTGGCGATCCGGGCGGTGGAGAACCTCGTCGCGCGCTACGGGGAGGGGGCGCTCGAGGGCGTGGACTTAGTGATCGTGGCGACCAACACCCCGGACGCGCTCTTCCCGGCCACGGCGGCTTTGGTGCAGGACCACTTCAAGCTCAACGCCGGGGCCTACGACCTGCTGGCGGGCTGCCCCGGGTGGGGCTACGCGCTGGCCCAGGCCTACGGGATGGTCCACAGCGGGGTCTGCAAGAAGGTGCTGGCCGTCGGGGCGGAGGCCCTGACCAAGATCATCAACTGGCAGGACCGTTCCACGGCCGTGCTCTTCGGCGACGGGGCGGGGGCCGCGGTGGTCGGGCAGGTGCCCGAGGGCTACGGCTTCAAGTCTTTCGTGCTCGGCGCCGACGGCTCAGGCGCGAAGGAACTGGCGCTGGGCTGCCTCAACCCCCGGCTGCCCGGCGACTTGCCCATGCCCAAGACGGTCTACATGAACGGGCGCGAGGTGTTCAAGTTCGCGGTGCGGGTGATGAACGAGGCCTCGCTCGAGGCCATCCAGAAGGCCGGCCTCACCCCCGAGCAGATCAAGTTCTTCGTGCCCCACCAGGCCAACGCCCGCATCATCGAGTCGGCGCGGGAGCGGCTGGGCCTGCCGGTAGGGCAGGTGTGGGTCAACGTGGACCGCTACGGCAACACCTCCACCGCCTCCATGCCCATCGCGCTGCAGGAGGCGCTGGACGCCGGGCAGATCCACGACGGCGACCACATCCTCTTCGTCACCTTCGGCGCGGGGCTCACCTGGGCCGCCAGCGTGCTGACCTGGTGGCAGCCGAACTAACGCTCACGCCAGCCCCTCTCCCCTGCCCTTAAGCTCAGGCCGGGCCGTCGCGGAGGGGTTTATTTCAGGAGGTAGCATGATCGCAGCACTGTTCCCGGGTCAGGGATCGCAGGAAATCGGGATGGGCAAGGCCCTCTACGGAGGCTCCAAGGCGGCCCGCGAGGCGCTCGAGCGGGCCGAGGCCACGCTTCCGGGCCTTCTGAAGCTGATGTGGGAGGGCCCCGAGGACGAGCTCAGGCTCACCGCCAACCAGCAGCCGGCCCTGCTGGCGGTGGGCTACGCGGCCTTCGAGGCCTACCTCGAGGCCGGCGGCACTCCCCCCAGCTTCGCCGCCGGGCACTCCCTGGGCGAGTGGACCGCGCACGTCGCGGCGGGCACGCTCTCGCTCGAGGACGGCCTGCGCCTCGTGCGCAAGCGCGGGGAGTACATGCAAGAGGCCGTCCCGGTGGGCAAGGGGGCCATGGCCGCGGTGCTCAAGGTGCCCGCCCAGGCCATCCAGGAGCTCACCGCGGGCATCGAGGGCGTGGAGGTCGCCAACTACAACTCCCCCGAGCAGACCGTGATCTCCGGCACCGCCGAGGGCGTGGCCCAGGCCTCCGAGCGCCTGAAGGAGCACCGGGCGCGGGTGGTCCCCCTGCCGGTCTCGGCCCCCTTCCACTCCTCGCTCATGCGCCCCGCCCGCGACCGCCTGCACCACGACCTCTTCCAGGTCGAACTGCGCGAGCCGCGCTTCCCGGTCTTCTCCAACGTGCTGGCCCAGCCCGAGCACCGCCCCGGCATGATCCGGGAACTGCTCCTCGAGCAGATCACCCACTCGGTGCGCTGGGTCGAGATCCTGCAGCACCTCAAGGCCCAAGGCGCCACGCGCTTCCTCGAGTTCGGCTCGGGGCGCGTGCTCACCGGGCTCGTCGGGCGCACGCTCGAGGGCGTCGAGGCCAGGAGCCTGACCACTCCCCAGGAGATCGCCGAGAGCCTGAAGCTCGAGGCTTGAGGCCCCTCACCGCCAGCGTTCAGCGGCTCACGACCATCGACCATCGACGTGTTCGGACATTCGCAGGAGGTTCCATGCGCAAAGCACTCGTAACCGGTTCGTCCCGCGGCATCGGCAAGGCCATCGCGCTGGAGCTGGCCTCGAGGGGCTACTCCCTCGCCATCCACTACGCCTCCAGCCGCGAGGCCGCCGAGGCCGTGGCCGCCGAGGCCCGCGAGAAGGGCGCGCCCGAGGCCGTGGTGCTGGGGGCCGACCTCAGCAGCCCGCAGGCCGCGGCCCAGCTCGTCGGCGAGGCCAACGCGGCCCTGGGCGGCCTGGAAGTCCTGGTCAACAACGCCGGGATCACCCGCGACACCCTGCTCATCCGCATGAAGGACGAGGACTGGGACGCGGTGATCCAGACCAACCTCTCGGCCATCTTCCACGCCACGCGCGAGGCGGTGAAGATCATGATGCGGGCCAAGTGGGGCCGCATCGTCAACATCAGCAGCGTGGTGGGCATCCTGGGCAACCCGGGGCAGGCCAACTACGTCGCGGCCAAGGCCGGGCTGATCGGCTTCACCAAGTCGGTGGCCAAGGAGTACGCCACCCGCGGCATCACCGTCAACGCCGTCGCGCCGGGCTTCATCGAGTCGGACATGACCGCCAGGCTGCCCGAGAGCGTGGTGGCCGAGTACCTCAAGCAGATCCCCGCAGGCCGCCTGGGCAAGCCCGAGGAGGTGGCCAAGGCGGTGGCCTTCCTGGTCTCCGACGACGCGGCCTACGTCAACGGCCAGACCCTCTGTGTGGATGGGGGCATGACCCCGCACTGACCGTGCTCTCCTACCGGGTGCGCCGGGCCTATACGCGGGCCTACGACGACCCCATCCGCTTCAAGGCCGGGGATGTGCTCACCCTGCTGCGCTGGGACGACGAGTACCCCGGCTGGGTCTGGTGCCGCCACCCCTCGGGCCTCGAGGGCTGGGTCCACGAGCAGTTCCTGGTGGTGGACGGCACCACGGGGCTGGCGGTGCGGGCTTATAGCGCCCTCGAGCTCAGCGTGCAGGAGGGCGAGGTGGTCGAGGGCGTCGAGGAGGTGGGGGGCTGGATCTGGTGCGTCAACGCCCGCGGCGAGGCCGGGTGGGTCCCGGCGGAGCACCTCGAGGCCGCCCAATCCCCCAGCATCACCTACCGCCTGAGCCCGGCGGTGAGCGACGAAGCCCTCAACGAGCTGTTCGAGGCCGCCTGGGAGGCCCACCGGCCCAGGGACTTCGGCCCCGTGCTCGGCCGCAGCCTGGCCTACGTGTGCGCCTACCACGGCGAGCGGCTGGTGGGCTTCGTGAACCTGGCCTGGGACGGGGGCGTGCACGGCTTCATCCTCGACCCCACCGTCCACCCCGACTACCGGCGGCGGGGCATCGGCAAGGCCCTGCTGGACATCGCCGCCGTCATCGCGCAGCAGCAGGGCCTCGAGTGGCTGCACGCCGACTTCGAGCCGCGGTACGAGTCGTTCTACCGCAGGTGCGGCTTTACCCCGACCCCGGCGGGCTTGCGCAGGCTCAAGCGGCCCTGAAGGGCCCGTGTGGTAGAATCCCCCTTCGGAGGGTTTGAACCATGGATATCCTCGAGTCCGTCAAAGAAGTCATCGTAGACAAACTCGGCGTGGAAGCCGAAAAAATCACCCCCGAGGCCCGCTTCATCGAAGACCTGGGCGCCGACAGCCTCGACACCGTCGAACTCATCATGGGCCTGGAGGACAAGTTCGGGCTCGAGATCTCCGACGAGGAGGCCGAGAAGATCCGCACCGTCCAGGACGCGATCACCTTCATCCAGAGCAAGCAGTAGGGCTCGAGCACACGCCCCCCACCCGCGCGGGTGGGGGGCTGTACTTTCGGCTTTTCCTACCGCCGCTCGTAGGAGAGCACCTGGAAGACGGGCTTGCGGGCGGCCTCGGGCTGCTGCATGATCATCGGCTTGTTGCGGCCGGTGTTGACGTAGATGACCTCCGAGCCCTGGCCGGCGTTGCAGCCGCCGTAGTCGGCCACGTTGCCGTTGGTCCCGGCGTCGGTGGTGCAGAAGTAGTTGGAGACCACCGAGCCGAAGAGCTTGCGCTTCTCGCCGGTGTAGAAGGTCTGGCCCGCGTAGATGGGCGCCATGATGTTCTGCCCCTGCTGGAACACGCTGGCCTCGGCCACCAGGCCCAGCACGTGGTGGGGGAAGAGGCCCCGGGTGGTGTCGGGGAGGAAGTTGCCCTCGATGCGGATGTTGCCGCCCTCCGTGTCGGAGGGGTCGAGCTTGGTCACGACCAGCGAGGCGTTGGGGATGGTGTCGCCGCCGGTGCCGATGTGGGTCCGGGCCACGTACTGCACCTCGGTGAAGACCCGAAGGTCCCAGCCTTCCAGGTGCACGGTGCCGTAGACCTCGAGCTTCGGCTTGGCGCCGGTGGCGTCGAAGAGGAAGCCGCCTTTCTGCCCGTTGGCGTTGGTGTAGGTGCAGTCCACCTTGTTCAGGGTGGTGACGTTCCTGCCCCCCTTGTTCTTGGTGTCGCCCACGCCCAGGGGGATGTCCTGGTTCTTCAGGGCGTCAACGCAGCTTTGGGGGAGCGTCACGCCGCTCGGCCCGATCAACTGCGGCCCCGAGGCGGTGTACCTCAGGTGCAACCCCTTGCCCGAGGTCTCGGCCTGGGCGTTGATGCACTGCCGCCACGACCGGGTGGGGTTGTTGGGGTCGCAGCCGGCGTTGGGGGCGTTGAGCGTGGGGAACTTGGGCGGGTCGGTGAGGATGTCGAAGGCGGAGGGGCCGTCCTCGGTGCAGAGGTACTTCTGGCTCGCGGGGCAGCCGGTGGAGGAGTTGGGGGTGCCGACGATGTCCTGGGGGCCCCGGCCCACGTAGACGCCCTTGAGCTTGTTGGTCGGCGTGCCCACCTGCGAGCTGCCGCTGATGTCCACCTTCCCGTACTGCACCCGCAGGCTCGCGCAGAGGTCGTCCACCTTCTCGTTGGCGTCGTCCATCGCGTCGCGGACCACCTGGTCGTACTCGCTGGTGCGGACGTTGTAGTCGTTGAGCATCTGGAAGTTGCCGTTGGAGATGATCACCGGCGTCTCGGGGTTGGTCCCCACCACGTAGATGCCCCCGCGGATGGAGGTGTTGCCGTTCATGAACTTGTTGGACTGCCCCTGCCCGGCGAAGATGGCGTTGGAGAGGAAGCCGGTGTTGGTCAGGCGCACGGTCATGCGCATGGTGGAGGTCGCGCCGCCGGAGGTGCCGCGGGACTCGAGGGTGAAGATCTGGGCGTTGCCGGGGTCGCGGATGAGGGTGATGGTGTAGGAGCCGATGGCCCGGCCGTTGGCGTCCTTCACGGTCTCGGGGTTGAGGGTGATGCGGTTGTTGGTGAAGGGGGTGGGCACGCCGTCGCGGTCGAGGTCGAGCCCCGCGCCCAGCGCGTTGAAACAGGCCGTCGAGCCGGTGGCGCCGCTCGAGCCGGTAGGGTTTTCCGCCAGGGTGAGCTTGTTCTCGACCCAGCGGTAGTTCTGGAAGAGGGCGGCTTTGTACTTCTGCATCCCGGCCTGGGCCACGTAGTTGGCCTGGGTGGAGGTGATGTCGTTGCGGGTGACGAACTGCTCGATCTGGGTGGTGAAGAAGGTGCCGAACGCCAGCACCCCCACCACGACCATGACCGCTAGCGTCGCAACCAGGGCAATCCCTTGACGTCTCATGGCTTCTCCTTCGGCTTATTGGTTCTTGAAGTTGGGCAACAGGACCTCTTGCTCCATGGCGTAGCAGACGAAGCCGCTGGGGCAGGTGACCTCACCCGTCAGGGTCTTGTAGGTGCTGGAGGTGGTGCTGGGGTAAGAAGCGTCCGAGCGCCCCACCACCGACACCCGCGCCGAGCGCGGGTAGGCATACTTGGGGTCGCAGTTGCTGGTGTCGGGGTAATTGTTCAGCTTGTTGCCGTTGCTGCAGACGTACTGGACGTCCACGGCGAGGATGTTGCTCGCGAGTTCGGCGGGCGTGGGCAGCGGGGAGCCGCAGGTGGTCTCCACGCGCTGGAAGCTGCTGCCGGAGAAGGTGTAGCTCACCCGGCGGCAGGCCTCGCCGGCCGTGCGCAACGAGGTGACGTAGGAGAGGTCGAGGGAGTCCTTGACGTCGGACGAGCTCCCGCTCAGGCAACCGGTCCCCGGGCACGACAGCAGGTTGCTGGTGGCGCCGCTGCTGCTGACGTACTGGCTGGCCCCGGCGAGTTGCAGGTCCTGGGTGATGAGCTGCATGACCGTGCGCACCTTGTCCTGTACCTCGCTCTTGGCCTGCGCCTGGCGGGTGAGCTCGTTCTGGCGCACGAGGTATTGGGCCACGAGCCCCATGACGACGCCGAGGATAGCCATCGCGACCAGCATTTCGATGAGGGTGAATGCGTGCCTGCGCATGAGGTCCTACCTCCCTCCGCCGGTGCCCGCTACCGGGTCGTAGGGGGTGGGGCAGGGCGTGGGCGCCGACTTCGAGGGGGAGGGGTACACGTCGTAGCAGCTCACGCGGTTCCCCACCGTCACCGTCATGCCCTTCGCGTGCCGGGCCGTCACCACGACGTCGAGGATCCCCTCGCCCAGGACCCCGGTGTCGCCCGTGACGCGCCACTCGGTCACGATGGGCCCGTCGGTCTGGCTGCCCGAGCAGTCCACGGTCCGCAGCTTCCCGCTGGTCGTGTACGGGCGGACCGAGGACGGCAGGGAGCTCACCACGCTCGGGCAGCTCCAGTAGTAGTCGGTGAACCAGAAGCTCTGCCAGACCCCGGTCTTCTCGAAGATCAGCACGTCGGGGTTCTTGGCATCGACGTAGTTGTCGTTGGTGATCTGGTCGGTGGTGCCCGCGGGGGTGGCCTTGGTGTCGTCGATCTGCACCGCCAGCACCTCGGCCATCTTCTGCTCGAGCACCCGGTTGGCCGCCGCCTTGACGTCGCTCGCCAAGCGCGCGTTCTGGCTGGCCCGCAAATTGCTGACCTGGGTCATCAGCAAGGCCCCGAAGGCCACGCCGATGATCGCTAAGGCGATCATCAGCTCGATAACCGTCACGCCACTGTGATTCCTCATTGCACCCTCGCCCTCCCCTGAGCATTGACGATCACGGTCTTGGAATAGCTGTTCCCGAGGTCGGTGAACACCACGTTCCCTCCTCCCTGGTTCTGCGGGATGCCCCTCGAGTCGAACACGATCCCCGTCAGGGTCGTGCCCGTGCCCAGGGTGACCCGGGATAGCTCGCCCTGGCCCAGCGCCACCTGCTGGACCACCCGGTCGGTGCCCGCGGTGAAGAGCCCGTTGCCGTCGGTGTCCACCCAGACCGTATAGGATTTCTGCGAGGTATTGATGCTCAATCCGGCGTAGGTGTTGGACTTGATGGCCTCGAGCCGCGCCCGGGTCACGTTGGCCGACAGCCCTCGAGCCGCCTGGTTCACCGCCGTCCGGTCGGGACGCAGCACCAGCGTAGCCATCGCCAGCAAGACCCCCAGGACGCCTATGATGATCAGCGCCTCGATGAGGGTGAAGCCATGGTGAGATCTGCTCATCTCACCTACGACCCTACACCACTTCTCGCGCGGAAGGATAGCCAAATGTGTCTGGTCGTGAAATTCCCGTTAGGGACAGCAATAACTGCCAAAAATCGGCGGGTTTTTCGGGGAAAAAGTGGCGTTTCGGCGTAACATTAAGCTAACGTTTTACCTGGAATAATTCCGTCGCAACGGCGGGGCATCTCATAAACCCGCTTTTTATGCGGCCAAAACGTGGTAAATTTTGCATGAGAGCATGTAATAGAATGTCTGGTTACCCCAAAAAAACCGACACCCCCTGTTGGGGGTGTTACGGCAACGGGCCTCGAGCTAAGGGGGCTAAAACAGCGGCAGCGGTTTGAAGTCGCCCATCAGCACGGCGCGGGCGTCGGCCTCGATCCAGCTCAGGGCCGAGGCGTAGACGTTGCGGAAGTCGGTGCGGTACTTGAGGTCGCCGTCGTCGAGGTCCTCGAGGTCGGGCTCGCCGCCGTAGAGGCCGCCCTTCACCCCGCCGCCCAGCACCAGCATCAGCCCGCCCTTGCCGTGGTCGGTGCCGAAGGAGGCGTTCTCCTCGACCCGGCGGCCGAACTCGCTGAAGGCCATCACCAGAACGTCCTTGTCGCGGCCGATGGCCCGCAGGTCCTGCCGGAAGGCGGCGAGGGTCTGGGCTAAGTAGCCCAGCAGCTCGGCCTGCCGGGGCGGCTGCCCGGCGTGGGTGTCCCAGCCGCCCAGGGTGGTGTAGTAGACCGACGAGCCCAGCCCGCCCGTGATCATGCGGGCCACGTCGGCCATGCTCTTGCCGAAGCTGTTGTCGGGGTACTGCACCTTATTCTTCACCTCGCGCAGCTTCCCGATCTTGTCGAGCGCCCCCCGCAGGCTCAGCATGGCCCGGCGCACCTCCTCCACGGTGCCGCTGCGGGCTTGCTTGAGCTCGCGGTCGAACTCCTCCTCGTAGGCCTTGGGCAGCCGGATGCTGAAGGTCTCGATGCTCGAGATGGCCGGAGCCGTGCGCTTGTCGCCCTGCAGGGCCTGGGGCGAGGCCCCGCCCAGGAAGGTGTCGCAGAAGGGGTCGTCCTGCAGGTCGCCCCAGCGGCCCAGCCAGCCGTGCTCCTCCTTGCGGGTGGGGTCGGCGGTGTGCCAGATGGAGGTGGCGATGAAGTGGCTGCGGTTGGGGTTGGGGTAGCCCACCTGCGGCAGCAGGGCGAGCTCGCCGCTGTCCCACAGGCTCATCAGCGGGCGCAGCTGGGGGTGCAGGCCCAGCCGCTCGCCGCGGGCCCCCAGGTCGAGCACCTCCTCGCGCTTGACGGCGATGTTGGGCCGCTTGCGGTAGTAGAGCTCGTTGCGGTAGGGCACCAGGGTGTTGAGCTGGTCGTTGCCGCCGAAGAGGTTGACGACCACCAGGATCTTGTCCTTCGACCGCGCCGCCAGGGCGCTGCGCGAGAGCAGGGAGGGGGCCCCCTGCCCCAGCGCCAGCGTCAGCAGCGATTTCTTGATGAAGTCACGTCGGTCCATGCGCGTCCTCCGCTTAGAGCAGCTGGGCCTCGGGCTTGACCAGCGAGAGCGGCCCGCTGGCGCCGTCCATGAAGACCTCGAGGTCGATGCCCTTCTCCTTGCCCGCCAGCGCCCCGATCAGGTTGAGCCGGGCCAGGAAGGGCGACTCGGCCAGCCAGCTCATGCCCCCGTCCCAGCCCTTGACGTTGGGCGGGTCGAAGGGGAGCTGGCCCATGGCGGCGAAGGTGGCGAGGGTGCGGCCCATGGCCTTCTCGTCGCCCTTGCCCAGAACGGGGTCGGTCTGGCGGGCGGCGTAGAGCAGGCCCACCACGTACTCGACGGGGCTCTTGACGATGGCGTTGCGGTGCTGCGGGGCGTAGAACTCCTCGCGGGTGAAGAGCCAGCGCAGCAGCTCGCGGGTGCCGCCGTCGCGGAAGACCTTAGCCCCCTCCTCCACCAGCGCCTGCGGGGGCTCGGGGGTGAGGTAGAAGGCCAGCAGCTTGCGCCCCACGAAGCGGTAGGTCTCAGGGTGGGCGATGAGGACGTCGAGCACGTCGTCGCCGCTGTGGACGGTGCGGCCCATGAAGGTCTTGGGGCCGGGGTCGTGCCACTGCGCGCGGAAGACGAACTCGTAGGGCACGCTGGCGGGCGCCTCGCGGGGCCGCTGGTTGCCCTTCAGCCGCACGGTCCAGCCGGTGAAGGCCCGGGCGGCCTCCTGGATGTCCTTCTCGGTGTAGTGTCCGGGGCCGGTGGTATAAAGCTCCATCAGCTCGCGGGCCCAGTTCTCGTTGGGGTGCTCCTTGCGGCTTTCGGCGTTGTTGAGGTAGAGCAGCATCACCGGGTCCTTGGCGACGGCCCGGAGCAACTGGCCGTAGGGGCCGTACCCCAGCGCGCGGAAGGTGCCGAGCTGGTTGTAGAAGTCGATGCCCTGCGCCGCCCGGGTCTCGCGGTACTCGGAGGTGAGGTGGCCCTGCCAGAACAGCGCCAGCCGCTCGGCGGCCGGGGTGGGGGTGGTGAGCCAGTGCGACAGCCACAGCCGGGTGATCTCCTGGAGCTGCGGCCCGCGCTCGCTGCGGGTGAAGGCGGTGGTGTAGGCCGGTGCGGGGGCGGGGTCGCGCAGCAGCGAGTCCACGGCGGCTTGGAGCCCCATCTCCGCCAGCTTCTGCGCCTCCTCCTTGCGCCCCCGGGCCGCGGCCCGGCGCAGCAGGTGCGCCGCCTCGCGATAGCCGAATCGAACAGGCATACTTCCCCTCCTCGTCTGTAACCGAGGCTAAGGCCAGTGCCTGAAACGAGGCTTAAGGCTCGAGGGCGTCCGCCAGGTAGGCCAGGGCCATCTTGTAGGAAAGCGCCCCGAAGCCGCTGACGAGCCCCTTGGCCGCGCTGGCCGTGACCGAGTGGCGGCGGTACTCCTCACGGGCGTGGATGTTGGAGAGGTGCACCTCCACCACCGGCAGGCTCTGGGCGCGGATGGCGTCGAGCACGGCGATGGAGTAGTGGGTGAGCGCCCCCGGGTTGAGCACGATGGCCTCGTAGCCCTCGCCCTGGGCCTGCTGGATCCACTCGATGATCTGCCCCTCGAAGTTCGACTGGCGGCACACCACCTCCAGCCCCAGCTCAGCCCCCCAGCTCTGGCACAGCTCCTCGAGCTCCTCCAGCGTCATGCGCCCGTACACCTCGGGCTCGCGGGTGCCCAGCATGTTGAGGTTCGGCCCGTTCAACACCAGGATCATAAGGATCTCCCCTTTGGCCCCAATCTAACGGGCGGGAAGGGCG
>NZ_QXDL01000439.1:0-1080 GCF_003574345.1 Calidithermus terrae | reverse complement strand
CGTCGAGCACCCGCCGTGCAGCGCAAGGAAAAGGCCGGCCGGGGTGAGGAAGCCGTCAACAAACCCGGCGTGGTCTTCGTGGACGAGGCCAACCTGCGCCTGGCCCCCGACCCCGGCAGCAGGCTCCTGGCGACCCTCCGCTTCAACGACCGGGTGTTCGTGGTCTCGGAGGCGCCCGGGGAGTGGCTCCGGGTGATCGCGGGCGGCCGGTCGGGGTACGTGGCGAAGCGCTGGGTCAAGACCGACCTGCCCGACCCCGGGTCACGGCTCCACAAGGTGCAGAGCGGGGAGAGCGCCATCGGGATCGCGCAGCGCTTCTACCAGGAGCTGGTGCGGCCAGGCCAGGACCTGCGCTTCTACGTCAACGTCCTGGCCTACGCCAACCCGAAGGCCGTGCGGGGCCAGGGCGGGGACTGGCGGCGGGTGGGCTTCCAGGCCGACGCCCTCATCTGGGTGCCCAGCCCTGCCTTCGCCCAGACCCTCAAGGGGGTGGTGGGCGACGGCTCCATCACCGGCGGCCTGTGGGCCAAGGCCAAGAACCTCGGGGATCGCCTCGAGGACGTCGTGAGGTCGGTGCTCGAGTCGCCCCAGCACCTGGGCGAGGTGCTGGGCGAGCTGGTCCAGCTCGCCACGGACCACTGGCCCGAGATCGTGGCGACCACCGTAGCCCTGGTCGGCGCCGAGCTCGTCGCCGGGGCCCTGGCCGCCGCCCCCGATCCCACCCTGGTCACCAAGTTCCTGGCGATGGCCCTGCAGGGCGTCATCGTCGCCGTGGCGGGCGCGGGGTTCGTGCTCTCGCTCGAGCAGGCCGTCCGGCACGGCCAGGCCTGGATCAAGGCCGCCTGGGCCGCCAACGGCGACCCCGAGCGACGCGCCGAGGCCTCTAAAGCCTTCCTGCGCATGGTGGGGAGCATCCTCGGCGCCCTTCTGGCCGCCGCCGGGGTTCGGGGTGGCTGGGGCAAGCTCCAGCAGTACAGCCGGGTCAAGGTCCCGCCCCGCTTCCGGCCCGAGGGCGAGGTCGTCACCCCCGAGGGCCAACGGGTCCAGCTAGGCCAGACCCCCGAAGCAGCGGCACCCGCC
>NZ_QXDL01000438.1:0-1091 GCF_003574345.1 Calidithermus terrae | reverse complement strand
GCCCACCGGCCCACCGGCAACCTCGAGCTCCACCTCGAGGCCCACCCCGACCTTCCGCGCCTGCTGCGGCTGGGGGTGGCCTCGCTGGGCCTCAACGGCCTGCTCGACTTGGTGGGCGAGCCGCTTTTGGAGGTGCAGGGGCAGGGCTGGCAGGGCCGCCTGCTCGACGACTGGATCCCGGTGTGGGAGAGCCCGGCCTGCACCGTGACCCTGCTGGCCCCCTGGGGCGAGCGCGGCTTCGCGCTGCGGCTGGAGCCCAAGGCGCCCGGCCCCCTGCGGATCATCGGGCGCACCGGCCACCTGGGGCTGCGCCGCTTCCGCGAGGAGACGGTAGACGCCTTCTTCCGCGCCGGTCACGACCCCTGGACCCGCAGCCACGTGCTCGAGGCCCGCACCGAGCGCACCCTGCTGGCGCTGGGGCTCCAGGCCGACCGCGAGCCCAGCGAGCTCGAGTGGGGGGAGCAGTTCGCGATGGGGTGGAGCGCCGGGCCGGTCACGCTCTACGTGGGGGTGGCCCCCGAGGCCGACGGGGCCCGCACCACCGCGCTGCACCTGCGGCGGGTGGGCTGGGAGGGGCTGCTCGAGGCCACCCGGCGCAAGATCTTCGCCCTCACCGGCGGCTACGCGGGGCCGCTGGAGGCGAGCTACCGGCGGCACCTGCTGCTGGCCTACTTCTACGCCCAGGCCGACAGCCTCGAGGGCGAGCCCGTGCTCCTGACCTCGCGCAGCCCGCACTACTACGTCTCGGGGGCCTACTGGTCGCGCGACGCCTTGCTGTGGTTCTTCCCCGCGCTGCTGCTGGCCGACCGGCCCCGGGCGCGGCAGGTGCTGCGGGCGGCCTTCCGGCGCTACGCGCGCTGGCCCGGCGAGCACGCGCAGTACCTCGGCGGGCCCCCGCTCTACCCCGGCTTCGAGCTCGACCAGGCCGCGGCCTACCCCCTGGCGCTGGCGCGCTACCTCGAGGGCGGCCCCGACCCCGACCTCCTCCAGGAGCTGCGCGAGCCGCTGGAGTGGGTCTTCGAGCGGGTGCGGCGCGAGCGCCACCCCAGCCTGCCCCTCTACCGCACCTTCCTCTCCCCCACCGACGACCC
>NZ_QXDL01000437.1:0-1091 GCF_003574345.1 Calidithermus terrae | reverse complement strand
GCTCGAGGGGGGGTGGCGGCTCGCGCGTGGAGGTCAGGACGTGCGAACCCAGCCCCTCGACGAAGCGCCGCAGCAGCGGCAGGTGTTCGCCCTCGGCCTCGAGCACGTAGGCGCAGCCCCCCAGCACCCCCTCGCGCTCGAGCAGCCGTTGCAGGCCCTCGAGGTCGGCGGGGTTGGCCGGCAGCCCCTCGACCGGCAGCCGCAGCAGGCGCAGGCCCAGCTCGAGCGCGGCCCGCGCGGCGACGGCCAGGCGGTCGGCGGCCTCGCCGCCGTAGAGCTGGACCACCGGCGGGGGGCTTTGCTCGAGCCACGCCGCCACCACCCGCTCGGCCAAGGCCTGCTGCGAGGCCACCAGGGCGGCGGGCGGGGGCGGGGCCTGGAGGTAGCCCCACAGCCGCTCGTCGAGGCAGTCGGTGCCGGTGAGGTAGTGCAGCACGCGCTCGTCCAGGCGCAGGGCCCCCTGGGTGAGGTTGCCGCCCGCGAGCTCCACCAGCCGCCAGCGCCGCAGCGGCCCCGCCGGGGAGAGCGCGCTCCAGTGGGGCTCGCCCAGCGCCGCCAGGGCCAGCCCGAAGCTGGGGAAGGGCCGCAGCGGGTCCTTCTGCAGCAGTTGGGCGAAGCTGGCGTCCAGCTCCGGCCCCGCGCACAGCAGCAGCACCTCGCGCTCGAAGGCGGAGAGCCCGAAGGCCCGCCCCAGCGTCTCCAGCGCCGCCGGGGCCGGCAGGGCCTGGGCGGCCTCGAGCAAGGCCGCCTGCGCCGCCGGGAGCTCGGAGGGGGCCTCGAGGCGCGCCCGCACCACCCCCAGCGCGGCCATCAGGTAGCGCTGGTTGGCCTGGGGCCAGCCCTGGGCGGTGGCGGTCATGGCAGGCTCACCCGGGGTTGCACGTAGATCCCGAAGGTCGGGCTCAGGGGGTCGAGGTCGCGGGCCAGCGGGCTCTGAACCCCGTCCACCTCGGCCCGCACCAGGTAATCGCCCGGGTCAACGCCGCTGAGGGCGAAGGCGATCGTGCCGGTGTCGGGCTGGTCGGGGTCGGCGATGCCGTTGTGGGGCGGGGCGGGGAAGCTGTAGGCCCGCGACCTCGACCCCCTGAGCC
>NZ_QXDL01000436.1:0-1102 GCF_003574345.1 Calidithermus terrae | reverse complement strand
GGTATGGCCTACGGCCACCCCCTCGCGGACATGCCGCCGGGTCAAGGTGCGGCCCGCACCCCCGCGTACGCGGGCGCTGAGGCCCGGCGGCATGTCCGCGAGGGGGTGGCCGTAGGCCATACCGGCTCTGCCGGTAACCTGGAGTCCCTCGGGGGAGCGAGGGACACCAAACCAAAGCACCGCGAACCAGCCCCTCCCCACCCGCTAAAACATCGAACAAGCCACGCAAACCCCTACGCGGTTCGCGAGACGGCATCGCTCGCAGAAGGGTCCAGCCGTTCGTGGCGCTCGAGGCTCCCCTCCACCGCCTCCCGGCTCAGCAAGGCCTCGCGCATGGCCTTACGGGCGAAGAGCTCGAGCTGGTCGCCGTTGTGGGGCGAGCCCGGCTGCGAGCTGTTGCCGTAGCTCAGCAGCACCTTCGCCCGCACCACCTCGCCGAACTCCACCGCCGCCACATAGGTCGTGCCGAAGGCCGTGTCCCAACGCCCGCCCGGGGCGGGGGCGAAGCCGCTGACCCGGAACACCCCGAAGGGGTCCAGGTGCCCGTGGCCCGGCACGTCGTAAGCCCCCCGCCGCGCCCGCACCACCTCGCCCCAGGGCCGCTCGAGGGTGCCCGCCTCCCCCAGCAGGCCCAGGGCGGCCACCCGCAGCGCGAGGAGGGCTCGGGCCGGGTCGGCCAGCCCCTGCGGGGTGTCCAGCGGCCGGGCGGGGTCCCAGGGCTCGGCGACGAGGTTGGAGGCCAGCCGGTCGGCGGGCTGCATCGCCAGCAGCCAGCGCGAGAAGAGGTCGGCCCCCACGCTCTGGGGGTCGAAGGCCCGGTCCCAGCGCTCGAGCACCCCCGCGGCCCGGCGCACTAAGGGGTCAGGGGCGTTGCGGGCGGCCTCCAGCAGCGGCGGCACGAGCCGGTCGGCCAGCTCCGAGCGGGTCGAAGCGGCGGCCTCGACCATCTTCTCCAGCGTCGCCCCTCCCTGCGCGAGGGCGGCGAGCAGCCGGATCGAGCGCTGCTCGCGGAAGATCATGAGTTGCGGGGCCATGTAGGGCGGGTAGTCCTCGGCCCGCAGCGCGGGGGGGAGGGTGGTGAACCAGGGCGGGTTGTTGGCGT
>NZ_QXDL01000435.1:0-1129 GCF_003574345.1 Calidithermus terrae | reverse complement strand
TGGCGATGGTGATGGCCGCGGCCAGGATGGTGACGATGGCCATGTTGAGCGCCTTGGTCTGGGCCGTCGAGGCCAGCGCGAGCTGGAAGCCCTCGCTGGTGGCCTGCAGCGCCACCAGGCGGTTCATCAGCCCCAGGCTGGCCGCGCCGGCGGCCCAGGTGTCCCCCGCCCCCAGCAGCGATCCCTCGGGCAGCTTGGCCGGGTCGAAGGCCACGGACTCGAAGTCCTTCTTCCACTGCCCGCCCTGCAGCGGGTGGCCTCCGCTGGCGGCCACGTACAGCCGCACGGTCTCGCCGGGGTTGGCCCCCAGGTCCGGCCAACCCCTGAAGCGCTGGAAGAAGGCCAGCAGGCCCTTGGTGTCCTCGCTCACCGCCACCCTCCCCTCGCCGAAGAGCTTCTTGAGCTCGCCGTACATCGCCTTGCGGTCGTCCTCGCTGAGGCTGCGGTAGCTGCCGGCGGCGAAGCCGGGCGGCACCCGCTCGAGCAGGTTCTTCAGCGCCACCCCGTAGGCCTCCTGCAGCGCGGTGAAGCCGCTGGGCATGAGGCGGGCCTCGTTGGCGTAGGCGGGGTTCTCGTCCCTGACCCTCGCCAGCTCCCCCGCCAGGCCCCCCGCCACGCCGGCGGCGCAGTCCACCCCCTCGACCTCCAGGCCCTGGGCGTCGGCCTCCAGGCAGCGGTAGAGGTTGTAGAGCTGGCGGGTGGCGATCTGGTTGAGGCTGGGCGCGAAGGCGGCGGCCCCCGGGGGGATGCCCGCCTCAACCAGCTTCTTGGCCATGTCCTCGAGGGCCTGGATCTTGGTGGTGGCGTTGTTGTAGGTCAGGCTCATCCCCGTCGAGAGGAGCACCCCCGAGACCAGCGGGGTCAGCAGCGCCACCAGCACGTACTTGAAGGCGTTCATCAGCACCTGGGGCCCGACGAAGAGCGCCAGCGGCACCAGCAGCCCCATGAAGAACAGCACGCTGTAGAGGTAGACCCCGGCCAGGGTGTTGAGCGCGTGGAAGGTGGCGATGGTGACGGCCGCGGCCAGGATGGTGACGATGGCCATGTTGAGCGCCTTGGTCTGGGCCGTCGAGGCCAGCGCGAGCTGGAAGCCCTCGCTGGTGGCCTGCAGCGCCACCAGGCGGTTCAT
>NZ_QXDL01000434.1:0-1138 GCF_003574345.1 Calidithermus terrae | reverse complement strand
GTTGAAGGGAAGCCGTAAGCCCTCAGCCCTCAGCGCCGCCGGGTGGGGGTGGTGGCGGCGCTCAGCGGGGGGTAGCCCGTGGCCTGTGGCTCGTTGGGAAGGAAAGCCCCTCCCCGGCGGCGCTGAGGGCTGAGGGCTTACGGCTTCCCTTCAACCGAAGCGCTTGTCCACCAGCGGCGGCCCCTCGAGCGCCGGGTCGGCCTCGAGGCCGTCGAACTTGAGGCCGGTGGCGCGGCGCAGGGCGTCCTCGAGGCCAGGGGGGACCGCCTGGGCCTTGAGCCGGAGGTAGAGCCGGTCGGTGCCGCCCTCGCCGCGGTCCACGACCACCTGGGCGCCGCCGTTGCGGGGGTCGATGCCGAAGGCCAGGAGCAGCGGGGCGAACTCGGTGGGGTAGAGCTTGACGCCCTTGACCTTGACCATCAGGTCGGTGCGGCCGATCACGCCGCGCGGGAGCACCGTCTGGCCGCTCGAGCGCTGGGCGATGGCGAGGTCGCCGGTGCGGAAGCGGATCATGGGCATGAGCGTGCGGGAGAGCGCGGTGACCACCAGCTCGCCCTTCTCGCCGTCGGGGGTGGGCTCGAGGGTCTCGGGGTCGAGCACCTCGAGGACCGCCATCTCGGGGATCTCGAGGAGGCCGTTTTTCTCCAGGCCCTCCCCGGCCACCACGCCGAGCTCGGAGGTGCCGTAGGCGTCCACCGCCACCCCGCCGATGGCCGCCTCCACCTTCTCGCGGTAGCCCGGAACGCTGGTGAAGGGCTCGCCCCCGGCCATCAGCAGCTCGAAGCGGCCCCCGGCCTGGGCGATCTTGAGGGCGAAGGAGGGGTTGCAGACCAGGACCTCGAAGCCGTACTGCTGCTGGAGCTGGGCGATACGCTCGGCCTCGCCGGGCCCGTGGGGCAGCACCATGGCCCCGGCCCGCTGCAGGGCCTCGTGGAAGAGCCAGCCGCCGGCGAAGACGTGGTAGCCGAAGGCCACCAGGGCCTTCTTGCCCGCCACCCCCAGCCGCCGCATCTGGCCGGCGAGGGCCTGGGCCTGGTACTCCACGTCCTCGGGGGAGAGGTATTCGGGCATCCAGCCCAGGGCGGGGCTGGGGGTGAGGTGCATCAAGGCCGCGCCCTGGGCTGGATGCCCGAATACC
>NZ_QXDL01000433.1:0-1140 GCF_003574345.1 Calidithermus terrae | reverse complement strand
GTCGGGCGGGGCTTCGGGGGCGTGCGCTTCCCGCGCCTCCGCGCCCGCGCCGTGCAGGGTCGGCTCGTAGCCCAGCGCGCGGAGGTCGGCCTCGAGCCGCCGGCGCGGCGTGACCGACTCGTCGAGGTTGAGCCGGAGGAGCTGCGTGGCGAAGGCCGCCCGGGGGTTGCTGGCCCCGGGGGTCTTGCGGACGAGGGCTTCGATCTTGTTGGCGCAGTCGGCGCAGTCCATCCCCTCGACCCGGTAGCACAGCTCGGGCGCGCGGGGCGCGGGCGTTGGGCGGCTCATGAAGGCTCCTCTTGAGAACGCGAATTCGATATCTGAGCAACCGCTCAGCTATGACAGGAGTCTAGCAACATATGAGCGTTCGTTCAAGCGTTCCCGGGCCGCTTTACAGATATATCCCCTAGGGGTATAGTGGGCCGAGGCCCCAGGGAGCCCGGAGGAAAAGCCGTGGAGAAGATGCCCCCCTACGAAATCCGCGGACAGGCGCAGCAGGCGCCGGGCGGCCGGCAGGGGCGTGCGCCGATGGGCCGCCTGCGCTCGTTCCTGGCCCGCCGGGCGCGGGGCTTCCCGCCGTGCCGGGTGACGCCCTGGCTCCTGGCGGTCCTGGCGGCCCTCGCGCTGCTCAACGGCTGCGCCCCCGAGCCGGGCTACAAGGACGTGAGCGTGCAGGAGCTCCGGGCCGCCCGCGAGCCCGGCCGCGTCGTGCTGGACGTGCGCGAGCCCCACGAGCACGCCGAGGGGCACGTGCCGGGGTCCACCCTGCTGCCCCTGGGGCAGGTCGCGGCCCGGGCCGGGCAACTCCCCAAGGACGCCCCGGTCTACGTGATCTGCCGCAGCGGCAACCGCTCGGCGCAGGCGAGCCGGACGCTGGCCGGGCTCGGCTTCAAGGACGTGCGCAACGTGCAGGGCGGCATACTGGCCTGGCAGTCGGCGGGCTATCCTCTGGAGCGATGAGCCTGACCCCCGACGCCCTCCTGCTGGGGCCGCTGGCCCTGAGCTGGCCCAACCTGGCCCTGCTGCTGGGGGCCCTGGCCTTCACCGCGCTGGCGGCGCGGCGGGGCCTGGAGGCCCGGGGGGGGTGGGTGCTGCTGGCGGCGCTCCTGGCGGCCCGGCTGGGGCACGTGCTGGGGCACC
>NZ_QXDL01000432.1:0-1190 GCF_003574345.1 Calidithermus terrae | reverse complement strand
CCCGCCGCCCCGCCCGACGCCTGGGCCGAGCCCACCGCCGAGCAGCACCGCTGCTTCGAGGCGGTCATGCACGCGGGCTCGCCGAAGGGCGACCTGGCGGGCGAGCTGCTGGGCCTGATGGCCCGGGCCCGGGTGCGGCCGGCGCGCGGCTGGCTCTTCCGGGTGCTCGAGGAGGCCCACGAGCGCCCCGAGCTGCGGCCCGCCGCCCTGGAGGTCATGGGCGAGCGGGGCCGCTGGCTGGCCCGCTATGTGCCCTTCGGGCAGTGGGTCACCCCCGAGGAGCCGGGCGAGTCGCTGTGGGAGGAGGGCCGCCTCGAGGAGCGCCTGGCCTACCTCGCGCGGGTGCGCCGCGCCGACCCAGCGCGGGCGCGGGCCCTGCTCGAGGCGGTGTGGGCGCAGGAGCCGCACGAGGCGCGCGCCCGGATGCTGCAGGAGCTGGAGGCCAACCTCTCCCTCGACGACGAGCCCTTCCTCGAGGCCTGCCTCGACGACCGGCGCAAGGAGGTGCGGGGCGTGGCCCAGGGGCTGCTGGGCCGCCTGCCCGGCTCGCGCCTGGTGCGGCGCATGGCCGAGCGGGCCCGGGCGCTGCTCCGGTTCACCCCCGCGGGGGTGGCGGGGCTGAAGAAGGCCCGGCTCGAGGTGGCGCTGCCCGGGCAGTTCGACAAGGCCTGGGCCCGCGACGGCGTCGAGCAGAAGGGCGCGCCCTACGGGGTGGGGGAGAAGGCCTGGTGGCTGGCGCAGATCCTGGGGCGCGTGCCCCCCTCCGCCTGGGGCGAGCCCGAGGCGGTGCTGCCGGCGGTGAAGGCCGACAGGGAGTGGCGCGAGCTGCTCGAGGGGGCCCTGGCCGAGGCCGCCGTGCGCTTCCGGGACGAGGCCTGGGCGCTGGCGCTGCTCGAGGGCGCCAGGCGCGCCCCCGGCGCCGACCTGCTCGCCGCCCTCTCGCCCGGCAGCCTGCTGGCCCAGGCCCTGCGGCGGTTGGGGTCGGGCAGCGGCCCGCTGGGCGCGGATAGCCTGGAGTGGCAGCTCCTGACCCGCTGCCCCCGGCCCTACCCGCCCGAGCTCCTCGAGGCCCTCGGCCGGCGCGCCGCCGTCAGCCTGCTCAACTGGCAGAAGATGCAGAAGAACGACTGGCGCACGCAGCACTTCCTGCCCGAGCTCGCCCTCCACCTCGACCCCGCCTTCGCCCCTGC
>NZ_QXDL01000431.1:0-1193 GCF_003574345.1 Calidithermus terrae | reverse complement strand
GCCCCGACCAGACCCGCCTCGAGCTCTTCCTGGCCGACCCCACCAGCCGCCCCAAGCCCGTCCGGCGCATGACCCTGGCCGCGCCCGTCGAGGTGCGCTGCCCGCCGGGGGCCTCGGGCCCGGCCTGCGAGCGCGGCTACGCGCTCGAGCGCAGCGAGCTCAAGCGGGTGGCCGAGGGCATCCACTGGCTGTGCGGCACCTCGGTCGAGGACTACCTGCGCCGCCCCCTGGGCGACGGCAGCCGCCAGGCCACCCACTGCGACTTCCCCGTGCGCGAGGACGGCACGGCGCTGGGCGTGCTGGCCCACATGCACCTGCGCGGCACCGCCTTCCGCATCACCCTCAACCCCGGCACCCCCGCCGAGAAGATCCTGCTCGACATCCCCCGCTGGGACTTCCAGTGGCAGGGCGAGTACTGGTTCGAACGGCCCATCGCCCTCAAGCAGGGCGACCGGGTGCGCATAAGCTGCGTCTACGACAACGCCGAGGCCATCCCCGGCCCCGACGGGAAGCCGCTCGAGCCCCGCTACATCACCTGGGGCGAGGGCACCTACGACGAGATGTGCCTGGGGGGCATTTCCTGGGTGAGGTGAGGGCCCGTGCCATGAAACGCCTCGTGTCCCTGCTGCTCCTGCTCGCCCCCGCGCTGGCCCAGTACTCCGACGCCGAGGTGCTCGCCCGCTGCCAGGAGGTCTTCGCCCGGATGCGCCCGGTGGGGCTGTACTTCGAGCCCGTCGGCGCCGCCCGCCCCCAGGGCTGGCTGATCCGGGTGCTGCTGGGCGGCGGGGCGCCGGGCACCCTGCAGCCCCTCTCCCGCCTCACCCTCGACAACCGCCTGGCCCTGATCCCCGTGGGCCTGGAGGACCTCGCCCAGCCCATCGAGCGCCCCGCCGCCACCGCCCTGCGCCTGCTCAACCAGGGCCGCAAGCGCATGGAGCAGATCGGCCAGCGCCTGCAACTGGCCAACTGGATCGTCCCCGAGGCCCAGGCCTACCGCTGCTTCCTCCTCGTTGACGGCCGCGTGGTGGGCTTCCTCCGCCTCGACCGCCGCCTCGAGCCCCTCCCCGAACCCCGCTGGCTCGCCGACTACCGCCGCTCGCCCTACCGCTGGCCGCGGGAGGAGACCCAGGCGAACCCGTAGGGGCAGCGGGTGTCGGGCGGCTCGTGGCCTGTGGTTCGCCCCGCCCCCGTCC
>NZ_QXDL01000430.1:0-1214 GCF_003574345.1 Calidithermus terrae | reverse complement strand
CCCGCAACCCAATCCCCCCTACGCTCTCCCCTCCCACTCCGCGAGGAATTGCTCGACGTAGCGCTCCATGAAGGCGTGGCGTTCCTCCGCGAGGGCGCGGGCTGAGGCGGTGTGGAGGCGGTCTTTGAGGAGGAAGAGCTTTTCGTAAAAGTGCATCAGGCTGCTCGAGCTCGAGGACTTGTAGTGCTCGAAGGAGCCGTGCAGGACGGGCTCCTCTTCCGGGTCGTAGAGGAGGCGGCCCTTGGCCCCGCCGTAGGCGAAGGTGCGGGCGATGGCGATGGCGCCGATGGAGTCGAGGCGGTCGGCGTCCTGAACCACGCGGCCCTCGAGGGTGGGCATCTCGTCGGGCACGCCGGCGCCCTTGAAGCTCACCCGGCGGCAGACGTCCTCGACCGCCTCGATGACCCCCTCCCCCACCCCGATCTCCTCGAGCCAGCCCCGCAGGGTGCCGTGGGGGCGCTCGAGCTTCCAGTCCTCCACGTCGTGACCCAGCGCGGCCAGCTCGACCACGTAGACGTCGGCCCCCTCGGCCAGGGCCAGCCGGCGGGCGGTCTGCCACACCCGCCACACGTGCCACCAGTCGTGGCCGCTGGGGTCGGCGGCGAAGTCTTCGTGTACGCGGCGGGCCAGCGCTCGGACGTGGGCGTGCGGTTCCATCACACGCCAGCATACGGCCTGGCACGGACATTCCTCTCATACCTAAGCCCTAAATTGAGAAGGAAAGGAGGCGGCTCATGTATTCACGCATCCTCATGCCCACCGACGGCAGCCCCGCCAGCCAGAACGCCCTGGGCTACGGCCTCGAGCTCGCCCGCTGGCTGGGCAGCCGAGTGACCTTCCTCTACGCCCTCCCCGAGGTCAGCCTGGTGCCCACCGCGCTCGGCAGCGTGGTCGTCCCCTTCGACCTCGACCGCCAGGCCGCCACCGAGCAGGTGCTCAGCCAGGCGCAGAAGATGGCCGCCGACGCCGGGATCGAGGCCTCCCTCGAGGGCGTGCCGGGCTACCCCGTGCCCAGCATCCTCGAGGCCGCCCGCTCCCACGACCTCATCCTCATGAGCCCCCACGGCGCGGGGGGCGCCGAACGCTGGCCCCTGGGCTCGGTCACCCAGGAGGTCCTGCAGCACAGCCCCGTCCCCGTGCTGCTGGTGCGCCGCCCCGCGCCCACGCCCACCCTGCCCCGCTCCCTGCTCCTGCCCACCGACACCAGCGAGCCC
>NZ_QXDL01000043.1:0-22988 GCF_003574345.1 Calidithermus terrae | reverse complement strand
GCTCGTGGCCTGTGGCCTGTGGTTCGCCCCTCCCCGTCCCTCCCCGCCGGCGGGGAGGGACGGGGAGGGGCGAACCACAGGCCACAGGCCACGAGCTGCTGACGGCTGGGGGCTGAAAGCTTTTTGCCTCACAACCCCGCGAACTTCTCCAGGGCCCGCTTGATCGCCGCTACCCCGCGCTCGAAGTCGGCGATGCGGATGTTCTCGTTGGGGCTGTGCACCCGGCTGCCGGGGTAGCTGATGCCGATGCTGACCACCGGGGCGCCCAGGTGGTGGGTGAAGGGGTACATGGGGCCGCTGCCGCCCGAGCTGAGGTGCACGACGGGCTCGAGCCCGTAGGTCTCGCGCAGGGCCTCCACCGCCTGCCGCACCCAGGGGGCCCCCAGGTCGCTGCGGGCGGGGTGCTCGCCGGCCTCGAGCGTGATCACCTCGACGTCGTCGAAGCCGTGCCGCTCGAGGTGAGCCCGCAGCAGCTCGACCACCTCGAGCGGCTCCTGGTCGGGGACCAAGCGGAAATCGAGCTTGGCGAAGGCCTCGGCGGGCAGCACCGTCTTGGAGCCGGGGCCGCCGTAGCCGGAGTGGAAGCCGTTGACGTTGACCACCGGCTCGGCGGCTAAGCGGCGGTAGAACTCCACCCCCTCGGCTCCGCCCAGAAACCCCTTGACCCCGTAGAGCGCCGCGACCTGCTCGGACTCGTCGGGAATGGTCTGAAGGCTCTCGGCCTCGGCCTCGCTCAAGGGGCGCACCCGGTCGTAGAAGCCCTCGATGAGCACCTTGCCGTCGTTGTCGCGCAGGCTCGCCAGGGCCGCCGCGAGGCGGTAGATGGGGTTCTGCACCACTGCGCCCAGCGAGGAGTGCAGGTCGTAGCCCGCCGTCCGCACCCGAAGCTCCACCGCCACGATCCCCTTGAGCCCGCAGTAGACCAGCGGCCGCCCCGAGGTGTCCACGCTGCCGAACTCCCAGATCACCGCGTCGGCCTGCAGGCGCTGGCGGTTCTGCGCGACGTAGGCCTCGAGGTTGGGGCTGCCCACCTCCTCCTCGCCCTCCACCACGAACTTCACGCGGAAGGGGAGCTTGCCGTGCTCGTCGATGAGCCACCGGAGGGCGGCCAGGCGCGAGGTGAGCTCGCCCTTGTCGTCGCTGACGCCCCGCGCGTACCAGTGCCCCTCGCGCTCGGTCATGGTAAAGGGGTCGCTCTCCCACAGCTCGAGCGGGTCGGCGGGCTGCACGTCGTAGTGGTTGTAAAACAGCACGGTCGGGCCGCCCTCGCCGCCCTCGGCGTAGACCACCGGGGCGCCGGGGGTGGGGTGGATCTCGGCCTCCAGGCCCAGTTCCTCGAGCAATTCCTTCACGCGCCGGGCGGTCTCGGGCAGGGCGCGGCGCTCGGCCGAGACCGAGGGGAGGGCCACCAGGTCGCGCAAAGTCTCCTGGGCGTAGCGGATAACCGTGTCGGGGAGTTTCATGGTGCTAAACTTACCTAGATATGATTGAGCCCGCAATAGCGCTCTACGGCTCGACCTTTCAGAGCGTGATGAAGACGCTCGAGGAGCTGCTGCGGGAGAGCGGCGCGCGCTACGTGATGCTCTTGGACCGCAAGGGCTTCGTGCTGGCGCACAAGGAAGCCCTCTGGGCCCCCCGCCCCCCCGCGCTCGACTCCCTCGCGACCCTCATCGCCGGCAACGCCGCCGCCACCCAGGCCCTCGCCAAGATGCTCGGCGAGCCGCGCTTCCAGGAGATCGTCCACCAGGGCGAGCAGAACGGCCTCTACGTCGAGGAGATCGGCGAGGTGGCCCTCCTCACCATCCTCTTCGACAATTCCGCGCCGCTGGGGCGGGTCAAGCTCACGGCTAAAAAGGCCGCCCAGGCCCTCGAGCGGCTCACCCGCGAAGCCATCGTCACGCCCAACAAGCTCGGCATCGACACCGACTACCGTGACGGCGCCAACGCACTGCTGGACGAGCTATTCGGAAACTAAGGCGCGAACGCTAGAGGACCGATTGAGATGAGCACGATCAACTTTGCCGCCCGCGAGATCAACTTCAAAATCGTCTACTACGGCCCCGGCATGTCCGGCAAGACCACCAACCTCAAGTGGGTGTTCGGCCAGATCCCCGACACCCGGCGCGGGGACATGGTCTCCCTCGCCACCGAGGACGAGCGCACGCTGTTCTTCGACTTCCTCCCCGTAGACCTCGGCGAGGTCAAGGGCTTCAAGACCCGCTTCCACCTCTACACGGTCCCCGGGCAGGTCTTCTACAACGCCAGCCGCAAGCTCATCCTGCGCGGCGTAGACGGCATCGTCTTCGTGGCCGACTCCGCCCCCAACCGCCTGCGGGCCAACGCCGAGTCCTTCCGCAACCTGCGCGAGAACCTCGCCGAGTACGGCCTGACCATGGACGAGGTGCCCATCGTGCTCCAGGCCAACAAGCGCGACCTCCCCGACGCGCTGCCCGTGGAGATGGTGCAGATGGTCATCGACCCCGACAAGAAGTACAGCATGTTCGAGGCGGTGGCCTCGACGGGCGTGGGCGTCTTCGAGACGCTCAAGGCGGTGAGCCGCCTGGTGCTCTCGAGGGTCGCCACGGCCGGCTGAGCAAGCCGCCCCCGCGCTACGCCTTGGTGCGGCTGTCGGAGTTCCAGGGTGGCTTCTGACGGAGTCACCCTGGAGAAACTTAGGGCGAGGGGTCAGGGGTTGGAGGGATTTGGGCCCGGGGTCCCCTCGACAGCGGCCGTTTGACCGCGACCGGGTAGATACGTTCGATACAGATGGGCGGGCTGGGCGCCTCGCCTCGCGCCTGGGCCTCCTCGAGCCGCACCCGCGCCCAGAACTCGGCCATCTCCACCACCGCCCGCAGGCGCACCTCCAGCGGTAGGGCCAGCCACCGCTCGCGCTCGGGAGGCACCTCGTCGAAGCGGTACTTGCGGGCTGCGGGCTTGAGCTTCATCGGTTTCCTCCGGGGTCCAAGCCCTCGACGTCCCGCAGGTCGATAGAGCGTCCGAATATGGCGATCAGCAGGCGGTCGGCCTGGTTTGCGTCCACCCACAGGTCGAGGTCCTTGGTATAGCGCGGCTGGCCCAGGAAAGCAAGGGCGTACCCGCCGATGATGACCGAGCGCACGCCTTCTTCGTTCATGATGCGGAGCAGCTCCAGCATGTCCTCCGTCACTCCTGACCTCCGGTGTCGTGGCTGCGATCCAGGCACAGGGATTATAGAACCTAGCGAGATGTACTTCCATCCGTGCATTCCCAGCCGTGCATTGTGGATGTGCCAGCTCCTGCCTCTGAAGGTTTCGGCTTGCTTTGGATGAGCGTCGGACGGCAGTGCCATGCGGTGGCCCGAGAAGTGCCCTGGTTGTGTCTCCTTCAGACTTAAGCTCCAGGGCCCGCTCGAGCCGAAAAAACCGCAATGCGGCTGTGGGCGGGGATGGTGAATAATCAGCCTTGTGAAAACCACACCCCTCACGGCGGCCCACCGGGCGCTGGGCGCGAAGATGGCGCCCTTCGCCGGGTACGACATGCCCATCCAGTACACCTCGATCAGCGCCGAGCACCTGGCGGTGCGCGAGGCGGCGGGGATGTTCGACGTCAGCCACATGGGCGAGTTCTGGATCCGCGGGGCGCAGGCGCTGGAGTTTTTGCAGTACCTCACCCCCAACGACGTGTCCAAGCTCAAGGTGGGCCGGGCGCAGTACTCCATGCTGCCCAACGCCGAGGGCGGGCTGATCGACGACGTCTACGTCTACCGCACCGGCGAGCAGGAGTACCTGATGGTGGTCAACGCGGCCAACGTCGAGAAGGACTGGGCCCACGTGCAGGCGCTGGCCGGGGGCTACGCGGTGGAGCTCGAGAACGCCTCCGAGGACTGGGCCCTGATCGCGGTGCAGGGGCCCAAGGCCGCCGAGAAGCTGCAGGCGCTGTGCGACGCCGACCTCTCGGCCACCCGCAAGAACGACACCTTCACGGCCGAGGTCGCCGGGAAGGCCGCCCGCCTGGCCCGCACCGGCTACACCGGCGAGGACGGCTTCGAGGTGTTCATCGCCCCCGCCGACGCCGAGGCGGTGTGGCGGGCGCTGCTGGAGGCCGGGGTCACGCCTTGCGGGCTGGGCGCGCGCGACACGCTGCGTCTCGAGGCGGGCTTCCCCCTCTACGGCCACGAGCTCACCGACGAGACCAGCCCGCTGTGCACGCCCTTTGCCTGGGTGGTCAAGGCCCAGAAGGACTTCCACGGCAAGGCGGCCATGCTGGCGCAGAGCTGCGGGCGGCGGCTGGTGGGGCTGGTGCTCGAGCAGGGCATCCCCCGGGAGGGCTACAAGGTGTTCGCCGGGGGGGAGGAGACGGGCTACGTCACCTCGGGCACGCTGTCGCCCCTCAGCCGCAAGGGCATCGCCCTGGCCTACGTGGACGCCGGCCACGCCGCGGTCGATACTCCCCTGCAGGTGGAAATCCGTGGCAAACTGTATGCGGGAAAAGTCAGCAAGTTGCCGTTCGCGCCGTTAGGATAAAACCGTTGGGCCGTGCGCCCTGACGCTTGGAGGCATCATGGAATATCCCGATAACCTTCGCTATACCAAAACGCACGAGTGGGTCCTGCTGGAGAACGACGGCATCGTGACGGTGGGCATCACCGACTACGCCCAGGACGCTTTGGGCGACGTGGTCTTCGTGGAACTGCCCGACGTGGGCGAACAGGTCGACGCCGGGGAGGGCATCGCCGCGGTGGAGTCGGTGAAGACCGCCTCCGACATCTACGCCCCGGTCTCCGGCGAGATCGTCGAGGTCAACATCGACCTCAACGACCAGCCCGAACTGCTCAACACCGAGCCCTACGGCGGGGGCTGGATCTTCCGCATCAAGCCCGACAACCCCGCCGACGTGGAGAAACTGCTCGAGGCGCCCGCCTACCAGGAGTTCGCGGAAAGCCAGTAAAGGCCAGTAGCCCCGTAGCTGATAGCGCATAGCCCAGGTGACTTTTGGCTATCGCTATCGGCTATAAGCTATCAGCGAGACGCTATGGACTATACCCCGCACACCCCCCAAGACCTCCAGGCCATGCTCGAGCGCGTGGGCGCCAGGAGCCTGCTCGAGCTCTTCGAGGACGTGCCCGCCGAGATCCGCGGCCCCGAGCTGCGCCTGGACCCGCCCCTCAGCGAGGCCGAGCTGATGCGGCACTTACGCGAGCTCGCCGCCCAGAACGGCAGCGCCGCGGCCTCCTTCCTGGGCGGGGGCATCCGCAGCCACTACGTGCCCGCCGTGGTCCCGGCGCTGGCGGCGCGGGCGGAGTTCCTCACGGCCTACACGCCCTACCAGCCCGAGGCCAGCCAGGGGCTCTTGCAGGCGATCTTCGAGTACCAGACCATGATCAGCGAGCTCACCGGCCTGCCGGTCGCCAACGCCTCGATGTACGACGGCTCGAGCGCTTTGGCCGAGGGGGTGCTGCTGGCGCTGCGCGAGAGCGGGAGGATGAAGGTGGCGCTGTCGCAGGGGGTCCACCCCGAGTACCGCCGGGTGGTCCAGACCTACGCCGACGCGGTGGGCGCCGAGGTGGTGACGCTGCCGCTGGTGGAGGGCAAGACCGCGTCCCGGCTGCCCGAGGGGGTGGGCGCGGTGGTGGGGCAGAACCCCAACTTCCTGGGCAGCGTGGAGAACCTGGCCCCCCTGGCCGAGGCCGCCCACGCCGCCGGGGCGCAGTTCGTGGCGGTCGTGGACCCCGTCTCGCTGGCCGTGCTCAAGGCCCCCGGCGCCTACGGGGCCGACGTGGCGGTGGGGGAGGGGCAGCCTCTGGGCAACGCCATGGCCTACGGCGGCCCCCACTTCGGCTTCATGGCGGTGCGGGCCGAGCTGGTGCGCCAGTTGCCGGGCCGCCTGGTCTCCGAGACCACCGACGCCGGCGGCAAGCGCGGCTACATCCTCACCCTGCAGGCCCGCGAGCAGTACATCCGCCGGGCCAAGGCCAAGTCCAACATCACCACCAACGCCCAGCTCACCGCGCTGATGGGCGCGGTCTACCTGGCCGCGCTGGGGCCGCAGGGCCTGCGCGAGGTCGCGGTGCGCTCGGTGGCTAACGCCCACGCCCTGGCCGAGCGGTTGGCCGCCATCCCCGGCGTACGGCTGGTCACGCCCGCGCCCTTCTTCAACGAGTTCGTCCTCGAGCTCCCCAAGCCCGCCGAAGAGGTGCGCCGCGCCCTGGCCGAACGCGGCATCCACGCGGCGAGCCCGGTCCCGGCGGAGTATGGCCCCAAGGCGCACGGGCCTGCCCGTCCCGGAGGGAATCTGGCTCAGGCGCACGGGCTTGCCCGTCCCGAAGGGAATCTGGCTCAGGCGCACGGGCTTGCCCGTCCCGAAGGGAATCTGGCTCAGGCGCACGGGCTTGCCCGTCCCGAAGGGAATCTGGCTCACCTGGCCCTCTTCGCTTGCACCGAGCAGCACACCGAGGCCGACCTGGAGCGCCTAGAGGCTGCTTTGCGGGAGGTTTTGGCATGATCGCCGACAAGCCTGAAGTCACCGTCGAATCCGCCCTCATCTTCGAGAAGAGCGTGCCCGGACGGCGGGGCGTGTTGCCCCCCAAGGCCCCGGAGGTGGACCTCGAAGCCCTGCTGGGCGCCGAGAACCTCCGGCCTGAGCCCCCCAGGCTGCCCGAGGTGGACGAGCTCACGTTGGTGCGCCACTACACCAACCTCTCGCGCCGCCAGATCGGCATTGACGTGACCTTCTACCCGCTGGGCTCGTGCACCATGAAGTACAACCCCAAGGTGCACGAGGCCGCGGTGCAGCTCTTCGCCGACCTGCACCCCTACCAGGACCCCTCCACCGCACAGGGGGCCCTGCGCCTGATGTACGAGCTCCAGCGCGACTTGGGCGAGATCACCGGCATGGACGCCGTGACGCTCCAGCCCGCGGCCGGCGCCCACGGCGAGCTCACGGGGATCATGGTCATCCGGGCCTACCACGCCAGCCGCGGTGAGGCCGAGCAGCGGCGGGTGGTGCTGGTGCCCGACTCCGCCCACGGCTCCAACCCGGCCACCGCCAGCATGGCGGGCTACCAGGTCAAGGAGATCCCCTCCGGCCCCGACGGCGAGGTCAACCTCGAGGCCCTGCAGGCCGAGCTCGGCCCCCACGTCGCGGCCATCATGCTCACCAACCCCAACACCTTAGGCCTCTTCGAGCGGCGCATCCTCGAGATCGCCAAGGCGGCCCACGCGGTGGGGGCGCAGCTCTACTACGACGGGGCCAACCTCAACGCGGTGATGGGCATGGCCCGCC
This sequence comes from Calidithermus terrae, assembly GCF_003574345.1. NCBI lineage: Bacteria > Thermotogati > Deinococcota > Deinococci > Thermales > Thermaceae > Calidithermus > Calidithermus terrae. The sequence continues at coordinate 15,728 of NZ_QXDL01000043.1, read as the reverse complement.
CCGGCGACATGGGCTTCGACGTGGTGCACCTCAACCTACACAAGACCTTCACCGTGCCCCACGGCGGCGGCGGCCCCGGCTCGGGCCCGGTGGGCGTCAAGGCCCACCTCGCCCCCTTCCTGCCCGTTCCCCAGGTGGTGCGGCGGGGCGAGGGCTACGCGCTCGAGTACGACCGCCCCCACAGCATCGGCCAGGTCAAGAGCTTCTTCGGCAACTTCGGGGCGCTGGTGCGGTCGTACGCCTACATCAAGATGCTGGGCGCCGAGGGCATCCGGAAGAGCGCGGAACTGGCGGTGCTCAACGCCAACTACCTCAAGGAATTGCTCAAGAGCGAGGGCTTCCGCATCCCCTACGACCGCACCTGCATGCACGAGTTCGTGGCCCAGCCGCCCGAGGGCGTCCGCACCCTCGACGTCGCCAAGGGGCTCCTCGAGATGGGCTACCACCCGCCCACGGTCTACTTCCCGCTCATCGTCAAGGAGGCCTTGATGATCGAGCCCACCGAGACCGAGAGCAAGGAGGCCCTCGAGGCCTTCGCCCGCGCCATGGGCGAGGTCGTCCGCAAGGACAAGGAGTGGCTCGAGGGCGCCCCCTACACCACCCCGGTCCGCCGCCTCGACGAGGTGCAGGCCAACCGCAGGCCCAAGCTGCGCTGGGGGGAGTGAGCGCCTCAGACCCGACGCCCAGCGCCGAACGCTGAAGGAGGCCCGTGGGGAAAAGCCTTTAACCACGGGCCACGAGCCACAGGCTTTCAGTTAGCCCTCGACCCTCGATGCCCCGATGGGCCATGAACCCAAACCCCAACTTCTGGTGTCCGTAGGCGACCTCGCCTGGGACGTGCTCGCTAAGCCCGACCACCCCCTGCTGCCCGGGGGCGACACCACCGGCCGGGTGCAACTGGCGGGGGGAGGCTCGGCGGCCAACCTGGCGGTGTGGGCGGCGCGGGTGGGCCATCCCACCGCCTTCGTGGGCAAGGTAGGCCGCGACCGCTTCGGCCGCTACGCCGTGGAAGACCTGGCCGCGGAGGGCGTGACCCCGCACGTGGTCTGGAGCGACGCCCGGCCCACCGGGGTGATCCTGGTCTTCATCGACCCGCACGGGGAGCGCTCCAACCTCACCTCGCAGGGCGCCGACTTCGACCTGCTGCCCGAGGAACTGCCCGAGCCGGTGCTGAGGCAGGCCGGGCACGTCCACCTCACCGCCTGGTCCTTCTTCACCGACCCGCCCCGCCAAGCCGCCGTCCGGGCCGCACAGATCGCCCACGAGGGCGGGGCGACGGTCTCCTTCGACCCCGGCTCCTACCAGATGATCTTGGAGCTCGGCCCGCGCAGGTTCCGCCGCATGATGCAGGAGCTCTCCGTGGACTTCCTCTTGCCCAACCTCGACGAGGGCCGCGCCCTCACGGGGGCGGTGGAGGCCGAAGAGGTGCTCGAGGCGCTTTGCGAGCTGTTCCCCGGCATGGTGATCCTGCTCAAGCTGGGGCCCGAGGGCGCTCTGGTCTTCGAGTCGGGGCGCGTGGTCCGGCTCGAGGCCACCGCCGACGCGGCCATCGACGCGACGGGGGCCGGCGACTCCTTCGGCGGGGCCTTCCTGGGGCACTACCTGCGCTCGAGGGACGCCGAGGCCGCCGGGAGGCTGGCGGTGCAGGTCGCCGGCTGGGTGGTCGGCCGCTTCGGGGCCCGCGCCCCGGCCGACGAGGAGCTGCGCCGCAGGCTCGAGGCCTACGGCCCCCTCATACCGGGTTCAAAAAGATGATCATCCGAACCAAAGAGACCCAGGGGCTATCTTTTTATACCGGCTTTACAAAGATACTCTTCAAATCCGTCATGAGGTACATCTTTGTGAAGCCCAGGGCACTCCCTTCAGCCGGGGTGGATAGCCTCCCATCGGGAGGCTATCCACCCAAACCGGGTATCAGACCCCAGAGCCCACCCCTCCCTGACGGCCGGCGAAGCAAGCGTATCCCTCCCGAGGGGCGGCACCGCCCTCCGCCACGCGGATAACTTCGGCCAGCTGCCCCGCCAAGGCAGGGCGGAGCCGCCGTCCGGCGCCGGACTGACCGAACCGGGTATCACGCGCCGCTGACCGGCTCCGGCGAGCGGCGAACGGCTATTAACGATGGGCCATCCGCAGCAAGCTCGCCGTGGGAACCGCTCTCACGCCACCCGCAGGTGCAGCCGGAAGTGCCGCTCCACGGAGCTTTCCCCGCTCCACGCCTGCCAGTGCCGCAGCCTGAGCGTGAGTTGCCCGGGTGCTTGGGCGCGGAAGCGGAAGATGCGCTCCCCGCCCGCGCCGATGGCCCCGCCGGGAGCGAGGGCGAAGTCGTCTTCGAGGAGCTGGAGCAGGGCCGGGTCGGGGGCCTCGAGGCTCCAGCGGTAGCCGGTGGTGGGGTTCTCCTTCAGGCGCAGCTCGAGCTCTTCCCCCGGCCTCAGCTCCACCTCGCGGTCGTGGTCGGCGTCGGTCAGCACCTTGCTCATGGGCCCTCCCGCCTCAGGGGGTGGGGGCATGCCCCCACCCCCACCCCTTCCTGGTCGCGGTTCGCGGCAAGCCGGCCCGGCATCGCACGAACCGTTCTACCAGACGTAGATCTCGTAGATCTTGCCGTCCGCCTCCTCCCGCACGCTGACCTGGCCCTGGGTGGCCTTGGCGTTGGCGGCGAGCACGGTGAAGGCCATGGCGGCGCTGTCGGAGTTGTCGGCGAACTTGCGCCAGCCGACGTCGGTGAGGGCCAGCCAGACGTTGCGGTTGGCGCTGTTGGCCCACAGCATGCTGACCTTCTTGCCGCTGATCCAGGTGCCGGTGATGCCTTCCACGGCCCGCGCGGCGGGGGGCTCGAGGGTGGGCGCCATGGGTTCGGCGGCCGCCTGCTGGCCCTCGATGTCCTCGATGGGCAGCGGGGCGTTGGCAATCTCCTGCTCGATGACCGAGGCCACCGAGGGGGCGAGGGTAGGCTTGGCCTTGCCCTCGGGGGCCCGCTGGGGGACTTGGCTGGTCTTGTTGGCCATGGTTCTCCTCCCTACAGTATGTAAATCTCCCGGATCACGCCGTTGTCCTGGTAGAGGTTGACGGGGCGGTTGAAGGCCTTGGCGGTGGAGAGCTGGGTCAGCATGTCGAGGGTGACGTTGTCGCTGTCGTAGGCCAGCCGGCGCCAGCCCAGGTTGCCCTCGCTGCCGCTGAGGTAGACCCAGGCGTTGCGGTCGGCGTTGTTGGCCCACAGCCCGATGACCTTCTTGCTGTACAGCCAGCCGCTCTCGAGCACCCGCGTCACCCCGTAGGCCCCGCCGTAGCTGCCGATGCCGCACTCGCCGTAGGCGATGCGGAAGAAGCCGGCCTCGCCCCAGCCGGTCCCCCAACTGTTCTTGGCGATCCAGTACCCCCCGGCGTCGTTGTAGCCCACGATGCACACGCAGTGCCCGCCGGCCAGCGCGCCCGAGACGTGGCGGTAGACGCCGCCGGTGTAGTTGAAGAAGTCGTTGTAGACGTAGAGGCACGCCACGATGGGGCCGTTGGTGGCGATGAACTCCTTCATGGCGCCGGCGTTGTTGGAGAGGGTGTCGTAGGTGCTGATCTTCAGGACGAAGTTCTCCCAGCCTGCCACCAGCCCGCTGCAATTCTGGTCGGCCGCGGTGTAGGGGTAGTGGGCCTCGTCGGTGACGCCCTTGTCGCGCAGGGCGTCGAGGGCCTTGTCGGGCCACCAGCCGTTGCCGCAGTTGCGCCCTTCGGCGCGGGCGTGGCAGTAGAACAGCTGCGCCTCGGAGAAGTCCACGGCCAGCCCGGGGCTGCCGCGCTGCACCCGCAGCCGCGACTCCATCGCGGCGAGCACGCCGAAGGCGACGCACGAGCCGCAACCGCCCTGGTTCTTCACCGCGGTCACGTAGTTGCCGCCGCCGACGTTGCGCCAGTCCATGGCCGCCGGGGCCCCGACGGCGGTGGCGGCCAAGGCGCGCATGGCGCTGCGGTTGGCCTCGATCTCCCGCTCGATGTCGGCCTCGGTCTTGCCCTCGGGGAGCGGAACCCCCAGGAGCCGCTGCTTCTCGCTCTGCGGCAGCTCGGAGACCGAGGTGATGCCGGCCTGCCAGGGGGCGCCCTCCTTCGCCAGTGCTGCCTGTAAGCTCTCTAATTCGCGTCCATCGGCCATAATTCACACCTCCCTCGAGCGTTCTTCCCAGGGCTCGGGCCGGGCATGGCGGCGGAATTGGCGTGGAAGCCGGCACGGTCGCGTCCCGATCGGGCGCAACGCGGGGAAGAGCGCGACCTATCTGGCGATGCAGGAAGGCAAATCCGCTGGGGGAATGCTCCGGTGCGCAAGACGCCTACATCGCTCCATTCCACCACGCGGTGGGTTACATTAAGGTTTCACTTAATCAAGGCTTAACCCATAAGGGGGTACCGCCTTGAGCCACCCCGAAGTCGCGCGAGAGCCGCGCGTTGTGCGCGTAGGCGATGGCCCAGCGGGGGTCGTGGCGGCTGAGGCGGCGCAGCGCCGACTCCCACAGCTCGAGGTCGTCGCGCAGCCGCCCCGCCAGCTTCCACAGCACGTCCACCCGGCCGCACACCAGCACCGCCTGGCGCAGGGCCTCCTCGAGGGTCTCCCGCAGCTCCACCACCACCGGGGCCTCGGAGTTGGGCAGCAGCGGCCCCTGGTACAGCGCCACCGCCTCCTCGACCCGGCCCGCCGCCAGCAGGTCACGCAGCTCGAGGAAGTCGGCGCGGAAGGGGATCTCCAGGCGGTAGGGGCGGCTGGAGATGGGCATCTGGTCGCGCAGGCGGCACAGCTCGGTCTTGCAGCAGTTGGGGTTGCCGCCCTCGCCGTAGACCAGCAGCGTCAGTTGCTCGCAGGTGCGGCCCTCGGGGCGCAGCGCCAGCGCGGTGAGCAACTCGGCGAAGCGCAGCCGCAGCGGGGCCAGCTTTTGCCCGAGCAGCACCTTGGACTGCCCCAGAAAGCGCAGCTCGAGCAGGCTCTCGCCCTGGCCGGGCTCGTCCGAGAGGTCCCAAAAGCTCGTGGCTAGGCCGCGAAGCTCCTTCGCGAGGGCCTGCAGCCGGGGGTCGGGGGCCTGGGTCAGGCGCGTCTCGAGCTCGTCCAATAGGTCGCTGAATCGGTCGGGGAAATAAAATTGCCTCAACATGGCTTGCCTCCTACGTTCCCGACTCTAGCCAGGAGGCCTTGCCGAGGCCTGACCGGCCCTATCCCCAACACCATGACCTCGCCCTGGAGCAGCCGGGGCAACTCCAAACTTCAGCCTCAGCGGCAGCGCCAGCCTGACCCTGACCCTGCTGGGCGGGGGCGGGAGCAACCCCGACCTCGACCCCGCCGGCGTCGCCCTGCCCGGCCTGGGCGGTAACCGGTCGAGCGCCGAGACCGCCAACCAATTCGGGCTGAGCCTGCCCACCGGCGTGCTGCCGCCGCTGCTGCAGGCGCTGAACACCCTGGACCTCAGGGCCCCCACGGTGGAGGGCAAACCGGGCTCAGGGCTGACGCCGCCGGGGGGTGGGGTGGCGCCGCCCATCCCCATCGGGGGGGTGCCCGCCCCCATCGATACGGTGGCGCCGCCATTGGGATGGGGACAGCCGCCGAGACCAGGAGAGACGGTATCCCCCTTTGAGGTGACCACCGACGGAGACAGCGGTAACCCCACCGATAACGACGAGGAGAAGCGCAAGCGGGAGGAGGAGCAGCGGCGGGCGCTCGAGGCCAAGATCCGCAAGGAGCAGGAGGAGGCCAGGGAGCGGGCCGAGGCGGTGTGCAACCGGTACGGTGGCGGCGCCGGGGCCAGTTGCGCCGACTACCTGCGGCGGCAGGGGGAGTCGTCCTTCTACGAGTCGCTGAGCCCCGAGCAGCGGCTGCACTGGTGGCAGACGATCAACAAGAAGCTGTCCGAGGGGAGCATGGGCAAGAAGGACCTGGAGGTGCTGACCCGCTTCACCGAGAGCTTCAGCCTGGGGAAGGGGAGCAACGGGCTGCCGGTGCTGAACGCCAACAACCCCGGCAAGCTGGACCCCGCACTGCTGGGGCTGGCGGCGGGCCTTGGCATCCCCCTGGGCAACGTACCCCCAGGCATGCAGGCCGGGCCCAGGCTGCCGCAGAACCCTGGGTTGCAGCCTCCCAACCTCAACCTGGGGCCGCTCATCACCACGGTGGCGCGAGTGGGAACGATCATTGGGATCATCATTTCCTTGCCGGGCGATACGCCGCAGGGGCAGCCTGCGGGGATGCAGGCGGGCAACGTGAATGTGCCTGATGTTTATGCGATGGATCGTAAAAAGGCCCTTGAGAGATTAGAGGGTCTTTCTCCAGAGGTAGAGAAGCACCTAAGAAAGCTAAGAGACGAGCCCAACAGTCAAGCTGCATCCTATTGGGCAAAGGAGATTGCAGGCTGGTTAGAGCAAATGGAAAAAGTAGTCGGAGATACGGGAAAGAAAACCAGTGAAGTTTGGCAGCAAAGGATTAACACGTGGAAGAAAGAACTTGGTAGATTGAGACCATCGGGAGGTAAATAGTGTTGGACCGAGAGAAACTCATGCCAATGCTGGCTGCAGTTTTCGATGCGGTAAATGAATCAGCCGATGTTGAGACATTGGCGTCGAGGAGAGAAGAGTTTGTCTTTCACATGACTGACTGGCTTGAAGATCTGAAACGACTGACAGATTTATACACTTCCCCAGATAAACCCCAGGCTGAAGCAAACAAAGTTGTGGTCGGATTTCTATACCACGTAGTGCCTCACTTGAAAGCAGCATCCCGTCTCTTATTAGGAGAGATACCTGACGCATTCGAAGAGTAAAGTCTTACGTGCCACATATCCCGTGAACTGACCATGCCCGGCTGCCCTCTCCCCATGCTCCCCACCAGCGTCACCCTGCCCACCGGCGTGCTGCCGCCGGTGCTGCAGGCGCTGAACACCCTGGACCTCAGGGCACCCACGGTGGAGGGCAAACCGGGCTCAGGGCTGACGCCGCCGGGGGGTGGGGTGGCGCCGCCCATCCCCATCGGGGGGGTGCCCGCCCCCATCGATACGGTGACGCCGCCGGTGGCAATTGATCTGGAGAGAAAATCCCAGGTCCGTCCTTATGCAGATACATATAGGATGGATGAGGGTGGCGCTGAGAGTAACCTGAAACGAAATACATTCAGGCATTTGATAGAGGTTGGCAGTGCGCTGGGTCTCAAACCCGAGACAATTCAGGATGCCAGATTCGCCTTAGCGATACTGCCAGATCCAATTATTGCGAAGATCCCTTGCAATATTGCGGCATTAGCTGCGTGGGCAGGGGTTGATCCATCGACAATTAGGGACTACTCCACTACGTTTAACTCGTATGGGAACCAATGGTTTCCATACAAGGTAGGAAACACTTTTCATGATGCCCTAGAAGAGAGTTACAGAGACACTCATCCAACTGAAGCCGTATATGCTAACGACACCCCGCTTAGCACCATCATTGCTAGGTCTGGGGGCGATGTCAGCACTTTAGATCCGGGATTACTACGCAGCAAACCCGACATATACTCCTCCTCGAGTAACTACCTATACGAGATGAAGTCCCAGTTCTCCCTAAGCAAGGCTATTGCTGAGAGCCAATACTACATAGATGCCCTTAATGATGCGGGTGTTCCAGCAGTAAGGAGGCCTGTTGATGAACGCGGAACACAAGGTCTCGTTTCATTTACAGATACAAACACCGGGAAATCCTATATAGGTGCCTACAGATCTGTATATCCTGGCACCGTTATTTACTGTTACTGTCAACCTCAGCCTAAGAGCGGGAGGGAACCAGTCACGCTCAACCTACCCATGCCTACACCTGTACCTGCGAAAGAAGTTCCCGAACATCGGGATCCGTTCAAGGATTTCCCCATAGTACCACCATATGTACCTGGCCCAAGCCCTGTTCCTGGAAGAACAAAGGGCGAGCACGACAACCTAGACGAAGTGATAACGGCTACCTTGGAAGATGATGACGGCACGGTGATCGAGTTCACCGAGTAGCGGCACCGGGTTGTATAGTTGTATATTAGGAAACAAGCGAGCGAGACAGCTAACAGCTATGCGGGTACCCAGGTTTCTCTTCGGCACAAGGGCACAGGTTGCTGCAAGGTGTAAGCGCATATCCGACAAGCTTCTTGCCGGACATGCGTGGGAGAGTGTAGTCGACGAAACGGAACTCGTGGACGTTTGCTGGCCTCACGAGGAGCCGCTTCCGTCTTTCGATGAGCAGATCATCCTCTCAGGGGGGCGAATACCCGCAAAGACCAAGGCTTACTTCGTCAACCAATTCGGCGACACGGTCGAGCTAACAGTCCGCGTAGCTTGGCGGAACACACCCCACCTGAGGGACCAAATCGGCAAGCTCGAGGAGGGCCTCTTTGAGGAGATGCTGAGGCGAAGCTGGTCCGTTGCGACCCTGTCATCAAATCCACACAGCCACGGGTGGTTTTGCCGATTGGATGACATAAAGAAACCACGAAGGGAGCGCTATCTGCCCTACTTGATAGCCGTTGAGAGGCACTGGGAGTGCTTAATGGCAGTGGGTAGATGCTTTGTTGAGGTCAGGCCCAGCCTAGGCTTCCACCAGACGCGCAATAACCTGCTATATGTGCTCGCCAACGCAGGGGTGCCAGAGGAGGCTCTACCTCTGAAAAGGCTAGGCCCCACCACCGACTTCCTCGGCTGGCCAGTCGAGGGGATCGCACACTATATCAAGCTGGCGAAGGAAAAGCTCAACCAGTAGCAGTAGCAACCCGTGGGGTGCACTTTGTGCACCACCACACCACCCCCTAGAACGGCCTATGCCTACCGCCGCTTGTACGCCAAAGAAGGAGGAACTATTTCTTCACCGTCGCCACCCACCAGCGCCAGCCTGACCCTGCCCGGCCTGAGCGGCACGCGGACCGAGGCGGGGAAGGCCGCGCGGTTCGGGCTGAGCCTGCCCACCGGCGTGCTGCCGCCGGTGCTGCAGGCGCTGAACACCCTGGACCTCAGGGCCCCCACGGTGGAGGGCAAACCGGGCTCAGGGCTGACGCCGCCGGGGGGCGGGGTGGCGCCGCCCATCCCCATCCGGGGGGTGCCCGCCCCCATCGATACGGTGGTGCCGCCGCTGGGATGGGGACAGGGATCGGAGGCCAAACCTCAGGGTGTAGTATCGCCTTTTGATGAGCTGACCCCCGGAGAAGGCGGAGGCAGTCCCAACGATCTCGATGAAGTGGAACGCAAGCATAGAGAAGAACAGCGTCGACAACTGGAAACAAGGAAGAAAATAGAACAGCAAGAACAGAAGACCATTGGGATAGCTGACCAACTGTGCAATGGATGTGGTGATTACGTTGAAAGGCAGATCAACAGCGACTATTACCGGTCTCTGTCGGACACCGAGAAACAATTGTATTTGACCAATATCTACCGAAGCCTCGAGTCAGGAGGGATGGGGAAGGACGACCTAGAGGGGTTGACTAAATTCACTGACAAATGGAAAGCAGATGGGTCTTCGAGTACATATCTGGTGAACATGGCAACTTTCATCCCTAATCCCTTCTTGGTGGCACCTGTGTATGGTAAATATGCGGGTGACGATCGTGACCTTTGGCAATATGGCTCATACAGAACAACACATAGCGTCGTTTTTGACGCAGCCAATGGTGAAATCCTGGCCGATTTTAGTGACACAGGTATTACTGAGAAATTGGAGTTTTGGCCTTCATGGGCGAGAACGCCCGTAATTGATAGGCGAACGGCACCTGTTGGAGATAAGGGGGGCTTTGCTGAGGAGTCGTCTGGGAGTCAGATTACTATGTTAGGTGACTCAATGAACCCCTTCATATTCAATCCAGTCTGTCAGGGGTGCTTGCTCGATAATTCTATACCGTCATTTGCTACTTGACAGGGGGGGTGAGGAGATAAGAAAAGGGGGATGCCATGCCTCACGGGCAAAGACATCCCCTGAACCATCTTAGCCTGGAGGACACCCTCATCGCCACGTACGTCTGGGTGGACGACCAGCTCAAGGCCCTGGTGGCCCAGGGCTTGCGGCTGCCCCGCCAACCCCGGCAGAAGGCCACCTACGCCGAACTCCTCGCCATCGCCCTGGGCATCACCCTGCTGGGCCTGGACTTCCACAAGGGCTACCTCCTGGTCGGCAAGGACTACCGCCACCTCTTCCCCCGGCTGCCCCACCTCACCCGCTTCTACCGCGTCCTGCGCAACCTGCACGCCCTCAACGCCCGCTTGGCCCTGAGCCTCGTCCCCCCCGACCCCGACGGGCTGAAGGTGATCGACCTCAAGCCGGTCGGGCTGTGCCACGGGCGGCGCATGCGCGGCCACCGGATGGACCGGGCCGCGGTGGGCAGGGGGCCGCTGGGCTACTCCAGCGGCTTCAGGCTGGCGGCCCTCGTCGACGGGCGGGGCCTGTTCGTGCGCTGGGGGCTGCTGCCGGGCAACGCCCACGAGAACGACAGCGCGCCCCTGGTGGCGGGCCTGGGCCACGGCCTCTGCCTGGGGGACAGCGGCTTCCGCTGGGTGGGCGGGGTGCTCACCCCGCCCTACCGCCTCAAGGGGGGCAAGCGGGTGGGAACGGGCTGGCAGGCGTGGATGTACCCCCTCCGCAACCCCATCGAGAGCCGCTTCGCCACCCTGGTGCGCCCCCTGGGCCTGCACCGCCTGGAGTGCAAGAGCTACTGGGCCCTCCTCAGCCGCGTCAACCTCATCCTCTGCGCCGCCAACCTCCTCCAATCCCGCACCCTCCTCAGGATCGCCGGGGTGGGGGGGGCCTGAGCCGAGCTCAAGGTGGCAAATGACGGTATTGATTATAGGGTCACTTTCAACCTTGGCGGAGGAAAGGTGAATGCTATTGATGTTTTCCATGACGGCTTCCCTGGATATGAGCTTCGAGTGAATGGACAGCATACTTATGGCTATTCTCCTGCTACTCCAGGTGATAGAGAGGGACCATTCCAGTTGTTTGGAGGTTTGGATGTCCACAAACGAATCAACTGTGACAGAAATCGCCTGTCTAAATGCTAACTTTCTGCGGATCAAGGAGGACAGTGTGGCAAAGCCGAGGTTAGTTCCATTGCTGGTTCTGCTGGCGATAAGCTTTGTAATGAGGATTACAGGTCTATTGTTGATGAATTTGGTCTATGACGGCAAAATAAAAGGCTTAAATCCTGTTATGTCCGCCATATTTGATATCCTCCACGCACTACTTGTTTATTTCCCTATAGTTCTGCATGTAGTTTTTACCATTGGCATCTCCGACTACTTAAGGCGCATTTTAATTAAGAGATCTGAGTCTCAATTTCTGGCCTGGATTGTTTTTTTGACTTCGTTGGTGTTCTGGACCCTATTGGGATTATTTAGGTTTTTTGCTACATGGGTATGACAGCTTTACCCTTAGCTTAGCTAAATACCGCACTTGCTGATCATGTCCCTAAGCCGCCCTCTCCCCATGCTCCCCACCGGCGTGTTGCCGCCGGTGCTGCAGGCCCTGAACACCCTGGACCTCAAGGCGCTCGCGGCGGGGGACGGGCCGGGCTCGGGCTCAGGGCTGACGCCGCCGGGGGGCGGGGTGGCGCCGCCCATCGGGCAAAATGGGAACCCACCGTATTCGGCATCTTCTCCAGGGGAGAGTATAGAGACCCTGGATATAGTCTCTGACGTTATAGATTGGCTCAAGTGGTTTGCGAAAGTTGCGGAGAGCCTCTCTGACAAGAGCTTGCAAGATCGTATACGGCAGTTAGAAGCGCTAGGGCCTGAGAAAGCAAACGAGGAGGTGGATCGCGTAGCCGCTGAGACTGCCAAGCTTGGCGCCGACAAGCTTGATAAGCGGGGGGATAACACCTATAGCCAAGCCGTTTTCGAGCTAAACAAACTGGCGAAAGAGCTTGGCCTGCCTCCTAGTGAGCGCCTGGGCATGCTGATGAATCTAAGTTACGAAGTATTTACTGATCCCGCAAAGGCCAGGTGGCGCTTGGACACAGCGATGGACCATCTGCGCAGCGGAAATGCTGCTTATGCTGAGTACAACACCTACTACAACAAGTACGGGAAAGCGAAGGATGCGAATGCACGAAGGGCCTATCTTAACGCAGCCGAGAGTGCATTTAGGTCAGCCGGTGACGCCTACCGTGCGGCGTTATCAACCATGACCGAGAGCGTTTCGATCAACCAAGGGCACATACGTCAAGCGTATTGGCGGGGGGTATCGCTGAAAACCTTCGACACCGTCAGCAAGTTCGTGCTGCCGTACGCGGCGGGGCTTGCGGATGGGCTTGGGAGGACCGCCAAGCAATCAGACTTGGCGGAATACTTCCCCAGCTCCGTCGCTGCCGGTGCCAGGAACGCGGGGACGGCCCTGTTGGTGTTTGGCGCGGCACTGGATGTGTTCGCCGTATCCAACGATACCGGGTGTAAGAACAAGTGGGCTGGGGCTGTCATCGGGGTGGGTGCAAAGACCGCAATGTCGGCGTTTGTGGGTAATCTGATTGGGAATCAAGCCGAGCGCATGATGAAGAGTTCAGCCAATGAGAACATACGATATAGCCGAGGGATGGGTGGTGGACTTGTCGGAGCTGCCGCCTCCATTGTGGTTGATCAATTTGCGGGCAAATCCCTGACACAAACCGCTTGTGGCTTATAGTGAAGTCGCCAGGGTAGAGAGATAAAGATGCCAACGGTTCGGGCAAAATTTGGTTTGCAGGGGTATCTGTGGAGTCTGGGAGGTATCGTGACAATGGGTGCATTGATCTGGATGCTTTCCCGTAAAATCACCAGCGCCTCGAACTTAGGTGTATTCGACATCTTAATTGTGCCGATCATCCTTATTTGTTCCTATCAGCTGTTAGCGGATGTTACGGCTCATATTGAGGTCTCTGCTGGAAAACTGCTGAGTCGTGAGTTTGGCAAACAAACAGTTTTGGATTTGTCAAGGGTTAACTCCATTGAGATCGGATACTACGGTTTTGGGCATTCAGCGTTCAATCTGCATTTGGACTCAACCATCGACGCAAAGCGTCGGACCCTTAGCCTCAGCATGCGTGTATTCGCCAATCGGGATCAGGTCACGAAGGCGATCGTGGATGCCACCCTGTCCGTCAACCCAAACGTCAAGCTGAGCCCTGAAATCCTCGAGCGCTTTGGCCCGCCTCCTTACGGCATATTCATCTCGAAGAGGGGTGAGTAAGCCACGATGTACAGAGAGCTCGACACCATCCTCTCGACTCTCTCCGGTAGGCGCGGTGGTATAGCCCCGATAGCCGATCCCGCCGAGGCGGCCGCCTTCCTGATCACCTTGGACGTGGAGGTCAGCATGGGGAAGAACAACCCTGTGAGGACGACCGAGATGCTGGACAGCTCATAACCAGCTCCTGCAGGCGAACAAGGAGGGCGCGTTTGCCCTGCTGAACGGCATTATCACCGTGGATTCGCCGGACTTCCGGAGGATCGAGGCCCAGTTCAACCAGGCCGCGCTCGGCCTCGTCGGGCCGCTGGGCGTGCCCCTGACAGCGGCCGATCTCGCCGTCACGGCCGGGGTCACCCTCGGCGGGCGGGCAGCGGCCGCGCTAGCGCGCCTATTGCCGGGCAGGACCGCCGGGGTGGCCTCGAGGGCGGTGAACGCCGTGGACACGGCCAACTGTCCCAACTCCTTCAGCCCCGAGACCAAGGTCGCCACCGCCGCAGGCATGGCGGCCATCGCCGCGGTCGTCGCGGGCACGCCGGTGCTGGCCTACAACGAGCAGACTGGCAAGAACGAGTACCGGCCGGTGCTTGAGCAGGTCACCCAGGGAGTGACCGAGAAGCGGGTCACCTACCTGACCCTGAGGGACGACGAGAGCGGCCTCACCGAGACGCTGACCACCACCAAGGGCCACCCCTATAACCACCACCCCATCCTTGACAAGTGGGCTGCCGCGAATATTCCCGGCTATGTCTCCCGTAAAGCTGATGCTCCTACTATTGCTTTGACGCTGGATCAGCATAAGGCTGCACATGCGGTCCAGTTTGACTGGCTTGAAGAAGTCACAGGCAAGAGAACCTTTCAAGGAATAGACTGGACGAAGATAACTCCGAGGCAAATTGACGACCTTATGGACAGGATGTACGCCGCCGCCGGTGTGCCCGAATCTGTGCGGATGGACTACAGGCGCGTCTGGAACCAGTATATCTACGAGGGGAGGTGGTCTTTGCCATGCCGATAAGGGAGCTGGTAGAACTCATCAGAAACACGCCCGATTGCGAGGTCGCTGCGCCAGCAGCGCGGGGGCCTGCGCTGCCTGAGGGGCTGTTGCTACCGCCTGACCTCGAGGAGTTCTACTCCTTGTGTGACGGCCTAGTTCTTTTTAAGAGCGCGGAGTACACTTACAGGATCCTGCCGGTGGAAAAGTTCGAGCCCATGGACAGAGCCTTCTATGGGGAATGTTGGTGCGGGGACGAGGTCATCTCGGGTTCATGGTTTTTTGTGGCCGAAAACTGGAACGCCGATAAGATCGCAATTGACCTTCACCCGAGAAGATTGGGGAGATGCTATGACTGCTTCGTCGGGGAATCCTATCCCGTTATCGCCTGTTCTTTCGAGGAGCTTCTGAAGGCCCTGTATGAAAACCGCGGCGAATACACGTACTGGCTGAAACCGGGTTTTAAGGCCGGCGCCCCTTGTGACTTTTAGAGGCCAATCCGAAGATGCCCTCCTAAGTACACGACAAAACTTGCGAGAAGCACATAGGGGCTGATAAAGATAGGGACTGCCCAAGATCGAAAGGCGAACACGACGACCCGAGCGAAGTGATCACGGCCACCTTGGAGGAAGACGGTACGGTGGTCGAGTACACCGAGTAGGTGCGAGCAGAGGCCCAGGATGTGCCCGAGGGGGTGAACGATAACGATAATGATATGGCTATGAAGATTCCGAGATTTCTCTACGGCACCCGTAAGCGGGTGGCGGCCCGGTGCGAGCACATCGCCCGGAAACTCCTTGAGGGGCGGGTGTGGGAGGAGGCGGTGGACGAGTCGGACGTGGCGGAGGTGAGCTGGCCCTACGAGGAGCCGATGCCCACCTTCGACGACCAGGTCATGCTCTCGCCCGGCCGGATACCCGCGAGCACCCGCGCCTACTTCGTCAACGAGTTCGGCGGCGTCGTCGAGCTGGCGCTGCGCCTCGCCTGGCGCCACGCGCCCGCCGAGCGCGACCGCATTGCCCGGCTCGCCGAAGAGACCTTCGCGCGGCTGCTGGAGCGCCCCTGGGGGGTGGCGGCCCTGTCGGCCCGCCCCGACAGCCACGGGTGGTTCGCCGAGCTGGAAAACATCCGCCAGAGGCGGAAGGACCGCTTCCTGCCCTACCTCGAGGCGCTCCAGGGGCACTGGGAGGAGCTGGAGGGGGCGGGGCGCTGCTTCACCGACAGCGACCCCAGTCTCCGCTTCCACGAGACGTGGGGCAACCTGATGTACCTCCTCACCAACGCCGGATTGCCTGAGGACGAGTTGCCCCTGCGGAGGGTCGGGGGTGACATCACCTTCCTCGGCTGGCCCCCGGAGGGGATCGCCCGCTACGTAGAGCTCGCCAGGGAGCGGCTCGCCCAAGGCGACGCTCCTGGCCAGCCGTCCCCGGAGCCTAACCGCTGACCCCCTATGATGACACCTCCATGACCCCCAAACTCTTCCTCCCCCTTCTCCTCCTGCCCCTGCTGGCCGCCTGCGCCGCCCCCGACGGCACCCTGCCTGCGGTGGAGGTCCACTCCGCCC
>NZ_QXDL01000429.1:0-1228 GCF_003574345.1 Calidithermus terrae | reverse complement strand
CGATGAAGGGTCTTGCATTTGGCGTTTGGCGTACGACGTACGGCGTACGACGTACGACGCACGACCCACGACCCGCCCCCGGCGTCCGACCCCTACCGCCCCGCCATCGCCCAATCCGCGATGTCGTAGGGGTAGATCGGCTGTGGGCGGCTGGCTTCGTCGAGGCGCTCGAGGTGTTCAGGGGCTAGGGTCCAGCCGGTGGCCTGGAGGAGGGGCTCGAGCTGCTCCAAGTTGCGCGCGCCGATGATGGGGGCGGTGACGCCGGGCTGCTGGAGGAGCCAGTTGAGGGCGACGGAGGCGGGGTGCTTGCCGCTTTGCTCGGCGACCTCGTGCAGGGCGTCGAGCACGCGCCAGGTGGGTTCTTTGTTCATGTTGCTCCACTTCTCGCCCCAGTTTTTGCGCTCGGCCTCGTCCACGCGGCTGCCCGGGGGCGGGGCGCTCATGCCGCGGCGGTACTTGCCGCTGAGCCAGCCGCCGCGCAGGGGGCTCCAGGGGATGATGCCCACGCCCTCGTTGAGGCAGACCGGCAGCAGTTCCCACTCCATGCCCCGGCTGAGGAGGTTGTACTGCGGCTGCAGGCAGGCGTAGGGCTCCCAGCCGTGGTGTTTTGCCGTGTCGATGGCCTTTTGCAATTGCCAGCCGGTGTGGTTGCTGGCCCCCACGTAGCGCACCCAGCCGCGGCGCACCAGGTCGGTGAGGGTGGAGAGGGTCTCCTCGAGCGGCGTTCGCGCGTCCCAGCCGTGCACCTGGTAGAGGTCGATGTGGTCGGTGCCCAGGCGCTTGAGGCTGGCGGCTACCGCGTCGAGGATGTGCTTGCGCGAGAGCCCGGCGTCGTTGGGGCCCTTGCCCGTGGCGAAGCGCACCTTGGTGGCGATGACCCAGTCCTCGCGGCGCTGGCCCCCCAGCCAGCGGCCTAAGATCTCCTCGGAGGCGCCCTGGCCGTAAACGTCGGCGGTGTCGATGAAATTGCCCCCGGCCTCGGCGAAGCGGTCGAGGACCTGAACGCTTTCTTCCTCGCTGGACTCGCGCCCGAAGGTCATGGCCCCCAGGCAGAGCTCGCTCACCCGAAGGCCGGTTTTGCCCATGTAGCGGTAATTCATGCGGGCCTCCTGAGCGGAGTCTACCGCCGGGGGCCGGCTCGAGGAGGCCCCGTGGCACAATGGCAGGCATGAAGATCGGGGTGGTGGGGGTGGGGATGGTGGGCAGCAGCGCGGCCTACGCGCTGGCG
>NZ_QXDL01000428.1:0-1242 GCF_003574345.1 Calidithermus terrae | reverse complement strand
CCCTCCGTGCGCCGCCTCGCGCGCGACCTGGGCGTGGACCTGATGCAGGTGGCGGGCTCCGGCCCGGCCTACCGCATCTCCGAGGGCGACGTGCGCCGCTTCGCGGAAGGGGGCGCGGCCCCGGCAGCCCCCGCAGGTGCGCCCGCCGCCCCGGCACCGGCCCTGCCCGACTTCGGCAAGTTCGGCCCCACCCGCCGCGAGGCCATGTCGGGCATCCGCCGGGCCACGGTGCGCTCGATGGCCCAGGCCTGGAGCCTCGTCCCCATGGTCACGCAGTTCGACAAGGCCGACGTGACCGAGATGGAGGCCTTGCGCAAGAAGTACGGGCCCCGCGCCGAGAAGCGGGGCGGCAAGCTGACCATGACCGCCATCCTGCTCAAGGTGGCCGCCGCCGCGCTCAAGGCCTTCCCCAAGTTCAACGCCTCCATCGACACCGCCGCCAACGAGGTCGTCTTCAAGGACTACATCCACATCGGCGTCGCCGTGGACACCCCCACCGGCCTGCTGGTGCCGGTGATCCGCGACGTGGACAAGAAGGGCGTCATCCAGCTCGGCCTCGAGCTCGGCGAGGTCGCGGCCAAGGCCCGCGACCGCAAGCTCACCCCCGAGGAGATGCAGGGCGCGAGCTTCACCATCTCCAACCTCGGCGGCATCGGCGGCACCGGCTTCACCCCCATCGTCAACTGGCCCGAGGTCGCCATCATGGGCGTCTCGCGCAGCTCGACGGAGCCGGTGTGGAACGCCGAGAAGGGCGAGTTCGAGCCGCGCAACATCATGCCCTTCAGCCTCACCTACGACCACCGCCTCATCGACGGCGCCGACGCCGCCCGCTTCTGCCGCTTCGTCGCGGAGATGCTGGAAGACCCCTTCCTGCTGGGCTTCGAAGGCTGAAGCCCGGGCTCGAGGAAGCCCTCCCCGCGGGGAGGGCTTGGCTTTTCCCCCGCCCGTTTCCCCCAAAGGCCCGGATCCCCGAGAATGAGCGGGTGACCGACGCGCCACCCCCCTCGAGCAAGCCCGAATGGCGGAGGTGGGCCCGTGAGCGGCGCAGGGGCCTCCCCGTCGCCGAGCTCTCGCCCCACATGAACGCCCACCTCGCCGCGCTGCTGGCCCAGCACGGCGCGCGGCACGTCCTGCTCTACAGCGCCTTCGGCCACGAGCCCGACCCGGCCGGGGTGATGGAGGCTCACCCGGCGCGCTACTACCTCCCCCGCACCGAGGGCCAGACCCTGCGGGTCCACCCCC
>NZ_QXDL01000427.1:0-1289 GCF_003574345.1 Calidithermus terrae | reverse complement strand
GGTCTCCCTCGTCGGGGGAGTTGGGCGGTGGGGGAGGGGGAGGCTGTCCAGCGCCTCGCTCACCCATTCCTCGGCCTTCCTGGCTTGGGGGCGCGCAGGGGCGAGGGACCGCTGCTCCCTGGAACGGTCCCCGTAAACCGGCATGAGCCAAGTCTACGAACTGGGTCCAGGGTGGGGCAAGCGTTGAAGCTTAATGTTCTGTGCTGGGGCTTGCGGAAGATCAGGTCAGCCTCGAGCCGGATCTCGTTACCCTCACTTCAGCCCCTTGGGGCTCAGCGCTTGCTCAACAAGGCAATCAGGTCGGCGAGGGTCTTCTTGGCAGGGTCTTCCTTGAAGGGGTTGAAGGGCTTGCCCTGCTGGATGGCCTGGAAGAGGCCGCCGCCTCGAGGCCCCCCCGGCCCGCCGGGGCCGGGCCCCTGGAGGTTGTTGCCCTGGGCCGGCCCGCCGTTCTCCCGCCGCTGGCGCAGCTCCTGCTGCCGCTTGAGCTGGGTTTCGTCCATCCACTTGAGCTGGGCGGGGGTGAGGATCTTGTCCTCGATGTTGGCGAGGATCTTCTCGGCGTCGGCGGGCTTGAGGTCGGCGCGGGCCTGCAGGTCCTTGAGGACGGGCAGGAGCTTTTGGGCCTGGGCCTTGGTGAAGGAAAGGTTTTTCTGCTTGTCGAGCTCGAGCATCAGCCGCAGGCTGTTCTGCAGCTCGAAGACCGGGCGGTACTGCTCGAGGCGCCTGCGCGCCTCGGGGTCGAGCTGCCCCCCGGGGCCGGGGGCCTGCTGGATGACGAACCCCTGGGCCAGCGCCAGCGAGGAGAGCAAAACCAAAACCGCTGTGAGGATCGTTCTTGCCATAAGGGCTCCTTGGGTCGAAATTGCCTGCGAGGTACCTCGAGCCGTCGTGCCGGGCGTGGCTACGGGCCACCGGCTACCGGCGGCTTACTCGTACCTGAGCGACTCCACCGGGTCGAGCCGGGCGGCCCGCAGGGCGGGGTAGTAGCCGAAGAACACGCCCACCATCGCCGAGAAGCCGAAGGCCAGGAGCATGCTGCCGGGGGAGAAGACCGGGCTGATGCCCAGCAGGTTGCCCACGCTGCGGGCCAGCCCCAGCCCCAGCGCGATGCCCAGCACCCCGCCCCCCACCGACAGCACCACCGACTCCACCAGGAACTGCGTGAGGATGTCGCGGGGCTTGGCCCCCAGCGCCTTGCGGATGCCGATCTCGCGGGTGCGCTCCGTGACCGAGACCAGCATGATGTTCATGATCCCGATGCCCCCCACCAGCAGGCTGATCCCCGCCAC
>NZ_QXDL01000426.1:0-1298 GCF_003574345.1 Calidithermus terrae | reverse complement strand
GACCCCGCCCGCCCGGTCGGTGGCGGTGGGGGGGAGGGCGCCGGTGAGGGCGTGGTAGAGCGTGGCGCCCAGGGCGTAGAGGTCGGTGTAGGGGCCCAGCTTGGCGCTGGTGGCGTACTGCTCGAGCGGCGCGTACCCCGGCGTGACCATGCGGGTGTGCGCGACGGTCTGGCCCTGCACGAAGTCGCGGGCGGCCCCGAAGTCGATGAGCACGACGCGCCCGTCGTCGGTGAGGAAGACGTTGTCGGGCTTGATGTCGCGGTGCAGCAGCCCGGCCTTGTGCACCACGCTCAGCGCGTCGGCGACCCGGAAGGCGATGTCCTGTACCTCGCGCTCGCCCAGGCGGCCCAACCGCTCGATGCGCTTGCCCAGCGTCTCGCCCCGCAAAAACTCCATCACCAGGTAAGCGGTGCCGTTTTCCTCGAACACGTCGAAGACCCGCACGATGCCGGGGTGGTCGAAGCGGGCCAGGGTGCGGGCCTCCTCGATGAAGCGCTGGCGGGCCTCGTGGAAGCCGCCGGCGCCCAGCCGGGTGGGGGGGACGAGCTGGGTGGCCTGGCGCACCGAGCCGTCGGGGAAGAACTCCTTGACGGCCACCGTGCGGCCCAGGACGGGGTTGGCGGCCTCGTAGGTGATGCCGAAGCCCCCGTGGCCCAGCACCCGGCCCACCACGTAGCGCCCGCCCGCCAGCGGGGTTCCCGGCGGCAGGCTGGGGAAGGCCACCGGCGCGCCGCAGACCGGGCAGGTGAGTTCGTGGCCGCTGAGCGCGGCGCCGCAGGTGGGGCAGTGGGCCATCGCGCGCTCAGGCTCCGGTGATCTTGCGGATCTCCTCGTCGGAGGGGAGCTCGCCGCCGGGCTCGGCCTTGAGGGTCTGGGTCTTGGCCCCGATCTTCAGCGTCTTCTGGGTGCCCAGGCTCAGCGTCTTCGAGCCCTTGAGCTCGCCCATGGCCCGGTCGAGGGCCTGGGTCATGGCCGAGTTGCCCAGCTTGACGGTCATGTTGCGGGCGAGCTCGAGGGTCTTGGCGGCCTTGGCGGGGTCGGTGCGGGCCTCGACGGTGGCCTGCTTGACCAGCATCTCGATGTTGCGCTGCTGCACCCACTGCATCACCTGCGGGTCGATGCGGGCGGCGAGGCTGTCGTTGGTGGTGAACTCCACCACCACGTCCACCGGCGGCACCTCGCCGCGGTAGCCCTTGCCGGGCACCTCGTAGGTCAGGCCGACCTGGGCGAGGCGGATGCGGGCGGGGGGGCGGGCGGGGAGGGTGAACTCGAGGATGTACACCGTCCAGTCGCCCGCC
>NZ_QXDL01000425.1:0-1299 GCF_003574345.1 Calidithermus terrae | reverse complement strand
CCACGGCGAACTTGGGCTGGGCCGCCCCCCGGCCGGCCCAGCCCAAGTTCGCCGTGGTGCTCGACCCCGGGCACGGCGGGCGCGACCCCGGGGCGGTGAGCCCCTGCACGGGCGTGACCGAGAAGCTCATCACCCTCGACGTCTCCCAGCGGGCGCGGCGTTACCTCGAGGCCCAGGGCGTCCAGGTGGTCCTCACCCGCTCCGGCGACACCTACCCCACCCTCGACGAGCGCGCCCAGATGGCCGACAGCAAGAAGAACCTCTTCATCTCGGTGCACGTCAACTCCACGGCGGGCTGCCCCGGGCGGGCGCAGGGGATCGAGACCTACTACTTCGGGGAGCTGCTCAACCCCAGCCTGCTCGAGCAGGTCGTGCGCGAGAACGGCGGGGGCGCGGTGGGCCAGCAGCTCACCCGCGTCGCGCGCGACGCGGCCCAGCGGGCGGCGGGGGACATCCTCGCCCAGCTCAACCTCCGCTGGTCGCGCGAGCTGGCCTACACCGTGCACAACAAGCTCATCCAGGCCACCGGCGCGGTCAACCGGGGGGTGCAGCAGGCCCCCTTCTACGTCATCCGCAACGCCCGCATCCCGGCCATCCTGGTCGAGCTCGGCTTCGCCAACCACGCCAGCGAGGGCCGCCGCCTGGCCGACCCCGCCTACCGCGACACCCTGGCCCGCGCCATGAGCCAGGCCGTGACCCGCTTCCTGGGCGTGGACACGGTCGCCCAGCGCTGAGCCGGCCGGGCCGGGACGATTGTCCCGCTTCGGGGCGTGGAAAATGGCTCAGCCCCCCTCGAGGAGGGTTTTCCGCCATGAACTCACGCCGATTCACCCTCTACGCCTGGCTGACCCTGGCCTTCACCCTCGCGGTGATCGTGTGGGGCGACGTGGTGCAGGCCACAGGCTCCGGCGACGGCTGCGGGGCCCACTGGCCCACCTGCAACGGCGAGCCGATCCCGACGAGCCCGAGCGTGGCCACCTTCATCGAGTTCTTCCACCGCCTCACCAGCGGGCTCTCCCTGCTGCTGACCCTGGGCCTGCTGGCGTGGTCGCGGCGGGCTTTCCCCCCCGGCCACCTGGTGCACCTGGGGGCGGGGGCGGCCATGGGGTTCATGGTCATCGAGAGCCTGGTGGGGGCCGCGCTGGTGCTCTTCCGCCTCGTCGGCACCGACGCCAGCGTTGCGCGGGCGGTCATCGCCCCCGTCCACCTCATCAACACCCTCTTCCTGGTGGGCTCCTTGGCCCTCACCGCCTGGTGGTCCACGCGCCCCCAGGTGCCCGTGCTGCGCGGGCAGGGGGT
>NZ_QXDL01000424.1:0-1304 GCF_003574345.1 Calidithermus terrae | reverse complement strand
GTGCGGGGCAACGCGGTGACGGGGGAGGGCCTCGAGGAGGCCGTGCGCGCCGTGGACGCGGTGGTCTACCTCGTGGCGCTGATCCGCGAGCGCGGGGGCCAGACCTTCCGGGGCACCGTCGTCGAGGGGGTGAAGAACACCGTCGCCGCCATGCGGCGCACCGGGGTCCGGCGGCTGCTGCACATGTCGGCCTTGGGGGCGGCGCGGGGTACGGGCAGCCGCTACTTCGAGGCCAAGGCCGAGGCCGAGGAGTGGGTGCGGGGGTCGGGGCTGGAGTGGACCGTCTTCCGCCCCAGCCTGATCTTCGGCGAGGGCGACGACTTCTTCGGCGGGGTGCTCAAGGGCCTGGTCACGGCCCCGGCCCCCTTCATCCCGCAGGTCGGCGACGGGCGCTTCCCCTTCCGCCCGGTGTGGGTGGGCGACGTGGCCGAGGCCTTCGCGCAGGCGCTCGAGAAGCCCGCCACCGCCGGCCAGACCTACGACCTGGTAGGCCCGCAGGAGTACACCTTCCGCGAGCTCGTGCTGCTGGTGAAGCAAGGCCTGGGCTCGCGCAAGCCGGTCCTTCCCGTACCGCTGGCCCTCATGGACCTGGCGGTCCCGCTGCTCGACGCGCTCCCCTTCACGCCCATCACCCTCGACCAGTACCGCATGCTCAAGGCCGGAAACACCGCCGACCCCGCCCCCATGCGGGCCGCGTTCGCCCTCGAGGAGCGCCGCCTCGAGGCCGAGCTGCCGGCGGTGCTCGGCACAAAACCCAAGCACTCATCGGCTTCCTGAGCCGCGACGCCGCGCGAATTGCGTCCCGAGCGGCCTTACCGGTAGGTCAGTGGATAGCGTGGCCTACGGTTTATCCCCGCCGCTGCCGTATCCTCGGGCTGTGAAGCCCTCCGGCCGTCCCCCGCACATCCTGCGCCTGTACACCCCCCGCCCCCTCGAGCAGCTCGAGCCCGAAACCCTCGCCGACCGGGAACACGTCCACGCCGTCTGGCGCGAGATCGCCCCGTTGGTCCGCGCCGCCGACCCCCAGCGCTACCGCTCCGTCTGCCAAGCCCTCGACCTCCCCGACCTCCCCCCCAAGGTGCTCGCCCAGTACGTCCTGCGCGAAAGCCGCCTCGCCCTAGCCAACCCCAAGCGACACCGGCAACGGATGGCGCAATGAAGCAATCAGCCGTCAGCCATCAGCAACGAACTAGTGGCTCGTGGGAACCCCTCCCCAACCCTCCCCGCGGGCGGGGAGGGTTGGGGAGGGGTTCCCACGAGCCACTAGTTCGTTGCTGATGGCTGACGGCTGATTGCTTCATCGC
>NZ_QXDL01000423.1:0-1307 GCF_003574345.1 Calidithermus terrae | reverse complement strand
GTGGCCTGTAGCTCGTGGGAAACCCCACCCCGTCCCTCCCCGCCTGCGGGGAGGGACGGGGTGGGGTCCACCACGAGCCACAGGCCACGAGCCTTTCGCTGACGGCTTATACCGCTGGTAGCCGGCATGCGATTTCGATAGCATGGACCCGATGAAGCGCTCCTGGATGGCCCTCACACTCGCGCTCGGGCTGGTTCTGGCCCAGAGCACCTATACCGTGCAGCCGGGCGACACGCTGTACTCCATCGCCAAGCGCTTCGGGACCACCGTGGAGGCCTTGCAGGTGCTCAACGGCCTCGAGGACCCCACCAAGATCGCGGTGGGGCAGGTGCTCAAGGTCGAGGGGCAGCCCCCGGCCCCCGCGGTCCAGCGGCTCAACGCGCCCTTCGGGGCGCTCGAGCTGCCCCGCGAGGTCAGCCAGGGCCAGACCTTCCGGCTTCGCGTGCGCAGCGGCGCGCAGGTGACGGTGCGCTTCCTCAACCAGCGCTACGCGGTGCAGGGCGAGAGCCTGCTGATCGCCGTCCCGCGGCTCCACCCGGAGGGCACCTACGCCATCGCCTTCGACGCGGCGGGCTCGAGCTACTCGGCGAGGCTGCCGGTGCGCGCGGTGGAGAAGGGCCGCCAGGCCCTCACCCTCTCCCCCGACACCGCCGCGCTGCTGCAGCCCGACAAGATCGCCGCCGAGCTCGCCCGCCTGACCGACCTGTGCAAGAGCGGCCCGGCCGAACAGCTCTGGCAGAGCACCTGGAAAAAACCCGTCGATTCCAACCGCATCACCACCATCTTCGGCATCCGCCGCAGCTACAACGGCGGCCCCTACCGCAGCTACCACGAGGGGCTCGACTACGGCGCCCCCACCGGCACCCCGGTCTTCGCCCCGGCCCCCGGCGTGGTGGCCCTGGCCGAAGCCCTGTTCGTGCGCGGCAACGCCGTCGTGCTCCAGCACGGGTTGGGCGTGTGCAGCGGCTACTGGCACCTCTCGAGGATCGCGGTCAAGCCCGGCCAGCAGGTCAAGGCCGGCGACCTCATCGGCTACGTGGGCTCCACGGGGCTCTCCACCGGCCCCCACCTGCACTTCGAGGTGCGGGTCCACGGGGTTCCCACCGACCCCGCGGCGTGGCTGGTGCGGGCGCCGTGATGGGGTGATGGCTTGTAGCCGAACGCCGATAGCCGATAGCTGATAGCTAAACGCCGGGGGCGGGTCGTACGTCGTACGTCCTGCGTCGTACGCCAAACGCAAGACGCCAAACGCCAGACGCCTTGTCACCCCCCTTAGCAAGGGGGGCAGGGGGGGATACCCCCTCCCC
>NZ_QXDL01000422.1:0-1307 GCF_003574345.1 Calidithermus terrae | reverse complement strand
GGCGGCGGGGGCGGTGGGGGCGGCGACACCTGCGCGGCCACGATCAACGCCGACATCACCGTGCCCACGCGGCTCGTCAACTCCGGCGCGAGGTGCGACTACCTCGTTGACGGGTTCATCGAGGTGAACTCGAGGCTCGAGATCGAGCCGGGCACGCTGCTGCGCTTCACCAAGGACAGCGAGCTCAACATCGACGGCGGCGAGCTCATCGCCGTCGGCACCCCCGCCGCCCGCATCCGCATGGAGGGCCTCAACCCCGTCACCGGCTACTGGAGCGGGATCATCTTCGGCACCAACGCCCGGCCCAGCCGCATCGAGTACGTGGACATCGTCAACGCCGGGCAGGAGGGGGGCTACTACCACCCCAAGGGCGCCCTGGCGGGCTTCGGCGGCTCGCTGGTGCTCAAGCACTCGACCATCTCCGGCAGCTACGTCAACGGCGCCATCTTCCGCTCGCTACGCCTGATCGAATTCGAGAACAACCGCTTCTTCGGCAACACCTGGTACGGCGTGGTGATCGACCCCGCCCAGGTCCACCTGCTCGACGCGGCCAGCGACTACGCGGGCCGGGAGAAGCCCAACGGCCGCCCCTACGTGGGCACCGGCCTGGGCGACTTGGAGGAAGACGTGACCTGGAAGAAGCTCAACGCGCCCTACTTCGTCGAGGGCTACCTCAACGTCGCCTGGGGCACGCTCACGCTCGCCCCGGGGGTCAAGCTGGTCTTCAGCGACAAGGGCAACCTCACCGTGGAGGAAACCGGCGCCCTGCGCGCCGTGGGCACGGCCGCCGAGCCGGTGGTGTTCACGGGCAAGGAGGCGGTGCCGGGCTACTGGGCGGGCATCTGGTTCTTCGACTCGACCTCGAGGGCCAACAAGCTCGAGCACGTTGACATCGGCTACGCCGGGGGCGAGAGCATCCTCGGCCTCAACGCCAACGTCGTCGTTGACTTCGACGCCTACCTCAGCCTGAGCCACGCCAACATCCACCACAGCCAAGGCTGGGGCGTGCGCTGCGGCAACCCCGAGGTGGACGGCTACGTGCTCGAGCTAGGCCCGGGCAACACCTTCAGCCACAACGCCGGCGGCGACGTGGACCCGGATTGTGGGTAGCGCGGGGAATGCCGAGCGCCGGGCGCCGGGGGCGGGTCGTACGTCCTACGCCGTACGCCAAACGCAAGACGCAAGACGCCTCGTTGGGGTTAATCATCCACTGGGGTCGTGCCCGCCCCGCAGGCCGACTACAGCCCCACCCCCCAGGGGACACCCGCTCGGCTTGGGCTGTCCCGCCCAGGCCGAGCGGGTGTCCC
>NZ_QXDL01000421.1:0-1311 GCF_003574345.1 Calidithermus terrae | reverse complement strand
GTCGGGGGCGGCGGGGGCCTGGGGGTTCCAGAAGGCGCCGGCGGCGTTGAAGTAGGCCACCGCCTGCTCGGCCTGCCCGTCGTACATGGTGGCGTTGCCGAAGTAGCCCGACCAGCGGGTCTGGAGCACCCCGCTCGCGCCGTGGCGCAGGGCGGCCAGGGCCATGCTCTCGGGGTTGCCGGGGTTGTGCCAGGAGGCGCCCAGCACCCCGAAGCCCAGGCCGCGGATGGCCCCCAGCGGCGGGTAGTCGGCGGCGGCGCTGTAGTTCCAGTAGGTCACCACTAAGTCCTTGGGCAGGGCGGGGGCGATCTGGTCGCGGTAGGCGTCGGAGAAGGCCACGTCGTGCCAGATCATGGTGCCCACGCCCAGTCCCTTGAGGTGGTTGTACAGCCGCAGGGTGTCGTCGAGGAAGAGCTTGGGCAGCCCCACCGCCTGCGCCTCGGGCTTGGCCGGGAAGCGGTTCTGGGCCGTGAGCTCGTCGTGGCCGACGTGGACGTACCTGGGCTTGAAGACCTCCACCGCCTCGCTGAGGATGGGCAGCACCACCTCGTAGACGCGGGGCACCAGCGGGTCGTAGGCGTAGGGGTTGGGGGCCTCGGGGTCGGCCCAGAGGTCCTTATTGGCGTCGTAGCGGCCGGTCTGGGGGTTGTAGAACAGCCACTGGGCGTGGCTGAGCAGCTCGATGAGGGGGATGGGCTCCATGCCGTGCTCGCGGATGAGCCGCGCCACCCGCTCGGCCTCGGCCCTGGGCGCCCCGCCCGGGTGCCAGACGGCGCGGCTGCTGTTCCACTGCACGTAGTCGCTCATCACCAGCACGTGGCTGTACTTGAGCTTGGCGAGCAGGGGCACCAGCACGTCGTTGACGGCGCGGGAGTCCTTGTCGAGGTAGATCATGGCCGTGCGCCAGCCGAAGGCGGGCCAGTCGCGCACCCGGGCGTGGCGGAAGCCCTGGGGGGTGAGCAACTGGCGCAGGGTCTGCGCGCCGCGGTAGGCCCCCAGCGCGTCGAAGCCCACCACCGCCGCGCCGCCCTCCTCGACCCACAGGGCGTAGCCCTCGGGCTTGTCGGGGGTGAGGCCGCGCTCACGGGCGGCCTGGGCGAGCTCGAGGTTCTCGAGCGTCCCCACCCGCACCCACCGGGCGCCCTCCGTGAGCAGGCCACGGCCGAAGCGGGCCTGCACCTCGCGGCTGAGGTCGCGCAGGGCCCACTTCAGCTCGGGCTGGGGGCCCTCGGCGCGTGCGGCGAGGCCCTCGAGCGGCAGGAAGGCCTCGGAGAGGCGGGCCTCCTGGGGCGGGGGCAGCAGGCTCGAGGG
>NZ_QXDL01000420.1:0-1325 GCF_003574345.1 Calidithermus terrae | reverse complement strand
GTGGCGCCGTGAGCACGGGGGTCGCCGGCTTGCCGTCGGGGGTCTTGGCGTTGTAGTAGCCGTTCCAGGCCGCGCCCAGGTCGAGCAGGTACTGCGCGAGCAGGTTGGGGCCCTCGAGCTCGACCTGGGCGTTGTCGGGCGTGACCTGCACCACCAGCCCGCCGTTGGCGGGGGCAGGGGCAGGGGCCGGGCGCGCGCGGCCGGTGAGCAGGGCGCGGAACTCGGCCACGGTCTGGGGGCGCGCGCCCACCCGGATCTCCAGCGCCCGGTTGACGGCGTGCTCGAGGCCGTCCGGGGTGGCGGGCGGCAGCCGCACCGCCAGGTTGTTCTGGATGCGGTCGGTGGCGGCGGGCGGGGTCAGGCCGGTGAGGGCGTGGTAGAGGGTGGCCCCCAGCGCGTAGATGTCGGTGTAGGGGCCGAACTTGCCGGCCGTGCCGTACTGCTCGAGCGGCGCGTAGCCGGGCGTGACCAGCCGGGTGTGGTTCATGGTCTTGCCCAGCGCGAACTGCCGCGCCGAGCCGAAGTCGATGAGCACGACGCGCCCGTCGTCGGTGAGGAAGACGTTGTCGGGCTTGATGTCGCGGTGCAGCAGGCCCGCGCCGTGCACGGCCTCGAGCGCGTCGGCGAGCTTGAGGGCGACGGCCTCGGCCTCGCCGGGCTCGAGCTTGCCCCGCTGCTCGATGCGCTTGCCCAGGGTCTGGCCGCGCAGGAACTCCATGACCATGTAGGCGGTGCCGTTCTCCTCGAAGACGTCGAAGACCTTGACGATGCCGGGGTGGTCGAAGCGGGCCAGGGTGCGCGCCTCCTCCTCGAAGCGCTGCATGGTCTCGCTGAAGCCGCCGCCCAGCAGCGAGGTGGGGGGGATCACCTGGCTGGCCCGCCGGGTCGAGCCCTCGGGGAAGAGCTCCTTGATGGCGACGGGCCGGCGGGTCTGGGTGTCGGCGCCCAGGTAGGTGATGCCGAAGCCGCCCTGCCCCAGCACCTTGCCCAGGGTGTAGCGGCCCCGGTTGAGCCGGGTGCCCTGCGCGAGGTTGTGCGCGGGGGCCACCAGCGCCGAGCCGCAGGCCGGGCAGTGGGTGGCACCGGGGGGGACGGGGTTGGCGCAGTAGGGGCAGCGGTCCATGCCGTCACCTCGCTCGAGCCGCGCTGTAGAGCACGAACAGCCCGGCGATCAGGGCGACCCAGAAGGCCGTGTCGGGGGAGACGCCGGCGGCGAAGGCCAGGAAGAGCACGCCGAAGTAGGTCAGGCAGCCGCAGCCGCAGCCCTGGGCCATCGAGCCGCCCTGCGGCCGGGGCCTGCGGCGGGGCCGGGCGGGGAAGATGGG
>NZ_QXDL01000042.1:0-23211 GCF_003574345.1 Calidithermus terrae | reverse complement strand
AGGGCGGCGATCAGGGCGGCGAGGGTGGGGGAGGGGGCCTCGAGCGTGACCTCGGCCTGGCCGCCGGTGTACTCGCGGAAGTGCGAGGAGAGCCAGACCTTCACTGATAGCTCCCCACCGGGCGGACCGAGAGCACGCGGGGCAGGTGGGCCGCGAGGCTGCTCCAGCGCTCCCCGCCGTCGAGGCTGCCCCAGACCTCGCCGGAGGTGGTGCCGAAGAAGAGGGCGGGCGGGTCGGAGGGGTGCACGCTGAAGGCTTGCCGGAAGACCGTCCACCAGGCCCGCTCCGGCATCCCCTCGCGGCAGGCTTCCCAGGTGCAGCCCGCGTCGCGGGTGCGGTAGACCGCCGGGCGGCCCTCGGGGCAGGTGCGGGGCCACACGCTCGTGCCGTCCATGGGGAAGACGTAGGCGGTGTCGGGGTCGGTGGGGTGGACGGCGACGCCGAAGCCGATGTCGCCGACCTCGGGCGGCAGGTTGCGGCCCACGCGGTGCCACAGGCCCTCGCGGCGGTCGAGGCGGTAGACGCCGCAGTGGTTCTGCTGGTAGAGGCGGTCGGGCTCGAGGGGGTGCATCACCACGCGGTGGGGGTCTTGGCCGAAGAGGTGGTAGGGGCCCTCGGCCGGGGGCGGCAGGAAGTCGGCCTCGAGGCCCTGGTTCAAGGGGGCCCAGCTATTCCCGCCGTCCTCGCTCTCGAAGACCCCGCCGGTGGAGAGGCCCACGTAGAGGTGATCGGGGTCGCGCGGGTCGATCAGGATGGAGTGGGTGATGGCCCCGCCGGGGGTCTCGCCCAGGAAGCCCGCGTAGCCCTCGAGCCCCTTGAGCCCGGCGAGGTAGTCGCTGAAGGGGGTCAGCTCTTCCCAGGTCTCGCCGCCGTCCTCCGAGCGGAACAGCCCGTGCGGGGCGGTCCCGGCCCACCACACGCCGGGCTGCCGGGGGTGGCCGGGGGTCAGCCAGAACACCGTGTCCACCGAGCGTCCGCTGCCGGGCTGGAAGGCAGGGGGCTTGCGGCTCTCCCGCCAGCTCTGGCCCAGGTCGTCCGACCACACCACGGTGGGCCCCAGGTGCCCGGTGCGGGTCGCCACCACCCAGCGGCCCCCGGGCCGCGGGTCGGCCACGGCGTCGTTGACGATCTCCCCGAAGCGCAGCGGCTGGCCCAGCGCCCAGCCGTCCTCGCCCTGCGAGAGCACGTACAGCCCTTTCTGCGTGGATACCAGGAGCCGAGTCCCACCCATGATTCCTCCTCGAGCAAGGGGCGTTGATAAAGGTTCGTTACTGTAATAACATAACGGAAGCATCTGAATAAGTCAAAAATAAAACGAGGCGGCGCCGGAGGGTGAGGGGGTTTAGCCTCCGCGCGCTTCCTCCCCGGCCCCGGCGGCTGGGGGCCGAAGGTAACCCCGTCCAGGTTATGGACCGCCCGAGGCGCTACACTGTTGACCTGAGCAGCACCCCACCCACCGGCTCCCGGCCTGCGCCGGACGAGCGGATTAAAGATCCGAGTACCCTCAGCCAGACCGTATAAAAATCCGGGCCAGCGGCAGGCCCCGGAGATATCAGGGGAGGAGCAGTCGGGGCAGGGCCCGTCCGCCCCCGCGCCTGTCCGGTTATTGCAAGCCCCCCGGCTTGTGAGAGGCATGTGAAGGTGTAAACTAGGCCAGATAAAAACGCGAAGTGCTCTCAGTTTGTAAACCAGTATGTGAACTGAGGCACGAGCGAGGAGGCAAGAAACGGATGACAGCGTCACCTGGCAGTGAATACCTGGCAGTTCTGGTGTACGTCGCCGTCGCCCTGGCGATCGGGATCCTGGCGGTGGTGGTGGGGGCCGCTCTGGGGCCGAAGAAGCCGGGCCGGGCCAAGCTGATGCCCTACGAGTCGGGCAACGACCCCGCGGGCGAGGTCAAGCGGTTCCCGGTGCACTTCTACGCCATCGCCATGCTCTTCATCATCTTCGACGTGGAAGTGGCCTTCTTGTGGCCCTACGCGGTGAGCGCCGGGTCGCTGGGGGTCGTGGGCTTCATCGGCCTGCTGATCTTTACCGTGCTGCTGTTCGTGGGCTTCGTCTACGAGTGGTGGAAGGGCGTCATGAAGTGGCACTAGGGAGACTTTGAATGCCGACGATCGCCGATTTGTTCACCAAGGACGTGCAGGAGCTTGAGAACGAGGGCATCCTGTTCACCACGCTGGAGAAGCTGGTGGCCTGGGGGCGCTCCAACAGCCTGTGGCCCGCGACCTTCGGGCTCGCCTGCTGCGCCATCGAGATGATGGCCTCCACCGACGCGCGCAACGACCTCAGCCGCTTCGGCTCGGAGGTCTTCCGCGCCTCGCCCCGCCAGGCCGACGTGATGATCGTGGCCGGGCGCCTCTCCAAGAAGATGGCCCCGGTGATGCGCCGGGTCTACGACCAGATGCCCGACCCCAAGTGGGTCATCGCCATGGGGGCCTGCGCCTCCTCCGGCGGCATGTTCAACAACTACGCCATCGTGCAGAACGTTGACAGCGTGGTGCCGGTGGACGTGTACGTGCCCGGCTGCCCGCCCCGCCCCGAAGCCCTCATCTACGCGGTGATGCAGCTGCAGAAGAAGGTGCAGGGCAAGGCCCGCGACGACTTAGGGCGCAAGCTGCCCTCGGTCGAGGCCTGGAAGCGCTGAGGAGGAGCGATGCAGCGACTGCAGCAAGTGCTCGAGCAGGCCAAGAACCACGGCTGGCCGGTGGAGCAGGCCTACGGCAACACCTGGGTCACCCTGCCCCGCAGCCTCTTCAAGGCCCAGATGGAGACCTGGAAGACCCAGGGCTTCAACTACCTCGCCGACATCGTCGGCCTCGACTACCTCAAGTACCCCCAGAAGAAGCCGGAGCGCTTCTGCGTGGTCTACGAGCTCGTGTCCATGCCCGGCTACAAGAGCGGCGACGGCAGCCGCTTCTTCGTGCGGGTCTTCGTGCCCGAAAGCAACCCGGTCGTGCCCACCCTCACCGACCTCTGGCTGGGCGCCGACTTCCTCGAGCGCGAGGTCTACGACATGTTCGGCATCAAGTTCGAGGGCCACCCGGATCTGCGCAAGATCCTCACCCCCGAAGACCTCGAGGGCTTCCCCCTGCGCAAGGACTTCCCCATCGGCGAGACGCCCACCCTCTTCAAGGAGGGCCGCTTCATCGACCCCGACTCCTTCCGCGCCGGGCTCACCGGGCACGAAAGCGGCATGACCGGCTGGCGCGGCGGCAGCCGCAAGGGCTACCAGGACGTCTTCGAGGAGATCCAGAAGGTGGCGAAGGAAGGGGGCAACTGATGCTCAAAGAACCCATCCGGCCCGACGACGAGCTGCACTCCAAGACCAGCTTCGGCGCCGACATCGACGACGCCCCGGAGCTGAAGTCGGAGATCATGACCCTCAACGTGGGGCCGCAGCACCCCTCCACCCACGGCGTGCTGCGCGTGGTCGTTGACCTCTCGGGCGAGCAGATCCTGCGCCTGACCCCCCACATCGGCTACCTCCACACCGGCTTCGAGAAGACGATGGAGAACCGGACCTATACGCAGGACATCACCTACACCCCGCGTATGGACTACCTCCACTCCTTCGCCCACGACCTGGCCTACGCCCTGTGCGTGGAGCGGCTGGTGGGGGCCGAGGTGCCCATCCGCGCCCAGACCATCCGGGTGATGCTCAACGAGCTCTCGCGCGTCGCCTCGCACCTGGTCTTCCTGGGCACGGGCCTCCTCGACTTCGGCGCGCTCACCCCCTTCTTCTACGCCTTCCGCGAGCGCGAGGCGGTGCTCGACCTCTTCGAGTGGGTCTCCGGCCAGCGCTTCCACCACAACTACGTCCGCATCGGCGGGCTCAAGGAGGACCTGCCCCCCGAGTTCCTCGGCGAGATGAAGAGGTTCCTCGCCGTCATGCCCGACCGCATCGACGAGTACGAGAAGCTCTTCCGCGAGAGCCCCATCTTCTACGAGCGCGCCAAGGGCGTGGCGGTGATCCCGGCCGAGGACGCCATCAACCTCTCGCTCACCGGCGGCAGCCTGCGGGCGAGCGGCGTGAACTACGACGTGCGCAAGGCCTACCCCTACTCCGGCTACGAGACCTACTCCTTCGACGTGCCCGTGCTGCACGGCGGCGACGTCTACGACCGCATGGTCATCCGCATCCTCGAGATGCGCGAGTCGGTGAAGATCATCCGCCAGGCGGTCGAGCGGCTGGAGGACATCGGCCCCGGCCCCGTCCGCGACCCCAACCCCCAGGTCTCGCTGCCCCCGCGCGCGCTGCTGGAGACCTCGATGGAGGCGGTGATCTACCACTTCAAGCTCGTCACCGAGGGCTTCCACCCGGCCTTGGGCGAGGTCTACGTGCCCACCGAGAGCGCCCGCGGCGAGCTGGGCTACTACATCGTCTCCGACGGCGGCTCGATGCCCTACCGCGTCAAGGTGCGCGCCCCCAGCTTCGTCAACCTGCAGTCGCTGTCCTACGCCTGCAAGGGCGTGCAGATGGCCGACATGGTGGTGGTGATCGCCTCTTTGGACCCGGTGATGGGGGACGTGGATCGATGAATCGATGAGTCTTACGTCTTACGTCCTGCGCCAGGTGCCGAACGCGTAGGACGTAGGACGTAAGACGTAAGACGGAGGAAGAATGGGATTCTTCGACGACAAACAGGAATGGCTGGCCGAGGTCTTCAGCCAGTACCCCGAGCGCCGCGCGGCGCTGATGCCCCTGCTGCGCCGGGTGCAGCAGGACGAGGGCTGGATCAGCCCCGAGCGCCAGGAAGAGATCGGGCAGCTCGTGGGCGCCACCGCCACCGAGGTGGCCGGGGTGATGAGCTTTTACAGCTACTACCAGGCCCTGCCCACCGGCAAGTACCACATCCAGGTCTGCGCCACGCTCTCCTGCGCCATCGGCGGGGCCGACGAGCTGTGGGACGAGCTGGTCAACGAGCTTCAGATCCTGCGCGGCGACGTCTCGGACGACGGGCTGTTCAGCATCCAGAAGGTGGAGTGCCTGGGCTCGTGCCACACCGCGCCGGTGATCCAGGTCAACGACGAGCCCTACGTGGAGTGCGTGACCAAGGCCCGCCTGCGGGCCCTGCTCGAGGGGCTGCGCCAGGGCAAGCGCCTGGAGGACATCCAGCTCCCCGGCAAGGCGGGGCACGTCGTGCACAACCGCGGCGATGAGGTGGGCGCATGAGCAACGGACCCATTACCTCGGGCAAGGACCCCCGCTTCGAGGTCACGCTCTACAAGCACGTGGGCCAGGACAAGTCCTGGACGCTGGACTACTACCTCGCCCACGGCGGCTACCGGGCCATCCAGAAGGCCCTGGTCATGGGCCAGGACGCGGTGATCGAGGAGGTCAAGCGGTCGGGCCTACGCGGGCGCGGGGGGGCGGG
The DNA here is from genome assembly GCF_003574345.1 of Calidithermus terrae. Classification (NCBI taxonomy): domain Bacteria; kingdom Thermotogati; phylum Deinococcota; class Deinococci; order Thermales; family Thermaceae; genus Calidithermus; species Calidithermus terrae. Next base: position 17,833 of record NZ_QXDL01000042.1, on the reverse strand, counting down.
CTTCCCCACCGGCCTGAAGTGGAGCTTCATGCCCAAGAACACCGGCAAGCAGCACTACATCGTCTGCAACGCCGACGAGAGCGAGCCGGGGAGCTTTAAAGACCGCTACCTCCTCGAGGACGACCCCCACCAGCTCATCGAGGGCATGATGATCGCGGGGCTCGCCATCCAGGCCACCAAGGGCTACATCTACATCCGCGGCGAGTACCGCCGGGCCTACGACCGCGTGGCGGCGGCCATCAAGGAGGCCCGCGAGCGCGGCTACCTGGGCTCCAACCTCTTCGGCACCGCCTTCGAGTTCGACCTCTACGTGCACCGGGGGGCCGGGGCCTACATCTGCGGCGAGGAGACCGCGCTGATGAACAGCCTCGAGGGCCTGCGCGCCAACCCGCGCATGAAGCCGCCCTTCCCGGCCCAGGCCGGGCTGTGGGGCAAGCCCACGACCATCAACAACGTCGAGTCGCTGTGCAGCGCGGTGCACATCATCGAGCGCGGCGCCGACTGGTTCGCCAGCATGGGCACCGAGAAGTCGCGCGGCCACAAGCTCTTCCAGGTGTCGGGGCCCTTCAAGCGCCCCGGCGTGTACGAGCTGCCGCTGGGCACCACCTTCCGCGAGCTGCTCTACGACTGGGCCGGGGGCCCCACCGAGCCCATCCAGGCCATCATCCCCGGCGGCTCCTCCTGCCCGCCGCTGCCCTGGAGCGACGAGATCCTCGACACCCCCATGGACTACGAGTCCATCGCGGCCAAGGGCTCGCTGCTGGGCACGGGCGGGGTCATCGGCATCCCCGCCAGCATGAGCATGGTGGACGCCATGTGGAACGTGACCCGCTTCTACGGCCACGAGTCCTGCGGCAAGTGCACCCCCTGCCGCGAGGGCGTCTCGGGCTGGATGGTGCGCCTGTTCGAGAAGATGGGCACCGGCCACGGCGAGAAGGGCGACGTGGAGCTGCTCGAGGACCTCTTGAACCAGATCGAGGGCCGCTCCTTCTGCGCCCTGGCCGACGCGGCCTGCTGGCCGGTGCGCGGCAGCTTAAAGCACTTCCGCGACCAGTTCGTGGACGTGGTGGAGAACAAGAAGGCGCTCGAGCGCGCGGGAAGCCGCTGGGCTTGATTGAGGTGACGGATGGCTAAAGTGACCGTAAACGATCGCGTGGTCGAGGTGCCCAACGGCACCTCCGCCATGGACGCGATATTCCACGCGGGCTACGACGTGCCGCTGTTCTGCGCCGAGCGGCACCTCTCGCCCGTGGGGGCCTGCCGGATGTGCCTGGTGCGCACCGGCGCCCCGCGCAAGGGGCCCGACGGCAACTGGATCCTCGACGAGAACGGCCAGCCCAAGATCTTCTGGATGCCCAAGCTGGCCGCCTCCTGCATCACCGCCGTGACCGACGGCATGGTGATCGACACCCTCTCCGACGAGGTCAAGCACGCCCAGTCGGGGATGGTCGAGCTCACCCTCTTCAACCACCCCCTCGACTGCCCCACCTGCGACAAGGGCGGGGCCTGCGAGCTGCAGGACCGCTCCTACGAGTACGGGCTGGTCGAGAAGTTCTACCACCCCCAGCCGCTGGAGCTGCCCATGTACACCCGCTACGAGATGACGCGGCGGCACGTGGACAAGCACCACTCGCTCTCGGAGTTCATCGTCCTCGACCGCGAGCGCTGCATCCACTGCAAGCGCTGCATCCGCTACTTCGAGGAGGTGCCGGGCGACGAGGTCCTCGACTTCATCGAGCGCGGGGTCCACACCTTCATCAACACCGAGGACGACGGGCTGCCCTCCAACTTCAGCGGCAACATCACCGACATCTGCCCGGTGGGCGCCCTGCTCGACCAGACCGCCCGCTTCCGCGCGCGCAACTGGGAGTACGACTCCACCCAGACCACCTCGATGGACGACGCCACCGGCTCCGGGATCATCGTCGATACCCGCAGCGGGGCCCTCGAGCGCATCCGCGCCGCCGAGCGCCGCGAGGTCAACGAGACCTGGATCTCCGACGCCGCCCGCTTCGGCCACGAGTGGGTCAACGAGGGCCGCGTGCGGCGCCCGCTGGTGCGCCGTGAGGGCAAGCTGGTGGAGGCCAGTTGGGAGGAAGCCCTCGCCGCCATCAAGGCCGGGCTGGGGGGGGTCGGCAAGGGCGAGATCGGCGTCTACCTCGGCGGCAACGCCACGCTCGAGGAGGGCCTGGCCGCCGTGGAGCTCGCCGAGGCGCTGGGCACCCCCCACCGCGACTTCGAAGGCCGCACCAACAGCCCCGCCACCGCCTTCCCTGCCGCCACCTTCGACGAGCTGCTCGACTCGAGCTTCGTGCTGGTGCTGGGCGACCCCAGCGAGGAGGCCCCCGTCCTGCACCTGCGCCTCTCCGAGCTGACCCGCGGCCTCAAGCCGGCCGCGCCGCTCAACCACGGCACCCCCTTCGCCAACCTCAACATCAAGGAGCGCATGGAGCGCGACCGCAACAAGCTCGCGCTCTTCAGCCCCTACCCGGTGCGCATCGCCAAGTGGGCGGGGGCCTCCGGGGTCCACGCCCCGGGCGCCGAGGCCGCGCTGCTGGCCGCGCTGCTGGGCCAGAGCGAGGCCCTCCCCGAGGGCGTCGGCGCCGAGGCCGTGGCCTGGACCAAGGGGAGGCTCGAGGCCGGCGGGGTCACCCTGGTGCTGGGCGCCGCCGTGCTCAACGACCCCCTGGCCGCCGCCAAGGCCCGCGCCCTGGCCGAGAAGCACGGCGCCAAGGTCATGTGCATGACCCCCGCCGCCAACGCCCGCGGCCTGGAGTCCCTGGGCCTCTACCCCGGCAAGGGCGGCGTGTCCTGGACCGAGAGCGGCCTCAAGGCCGCCTACTGGGGCTACCTCCCCAGCGAGCAGCAGCTCAAGGCCGCCGGCTTCCGGGTGCTGCACCTGACCCACCTCAGCCCGCTGGCCGAGCGCTACGCCGACGTGGTGCTGCCCAACCAGACCGCCTACGAGAAGCGCGGCCAGACCGTCAACCTCGAGGGCCGGGTGCTGCCGTTGGAGCCGGCCGGGATCAACAACGGCGAGGCCGACGGCGCGGTGGCCGCCCTGGCCCTGCTGGCCGAGGCCGCCGGGCTCAAGCCCCCGGTGCGGCTGGTGCGCCAGGCCGCCAAGACCCTGCACGACCAGTACAAGCTGCCCGGCCTGGGCGGCCTCTGGAGCGGCAAGGCGGCGAGCTTCGGCACCCCGGCCACGGCGGGCCCGCTCTACCTGCGCCCGAGCATGTGGCGGCGCGAGCAGCTCGTGGGCGCGGTGGCTAAGGTGGTGCAGGTGCGGCTGGAGGCCAGCCCCGAGACCGCGCGCGAGCACGGCCTGATCGACGGGGCGGCGGTGGAGGTCGAGACCCCCAGGGGCCTCGAGCGGGCCACGGTCAAGGTTGTGGAGGGCCTGCCCGCGGGGGTAATGTATCTGCCTGCGTTGGGAGCCTGGTCAGGCCGTAGCGTGCCGGCCCGGGTCCTGGTCCCGATGGAGGGCGCCTATGACTGATCCGCTGTGGATGGTCGGCATCAAGGCCTTTCTGGTGGTCTTCGGCCTGCTGACCGCTTTCGCCTACATGACCCTGATCGAGCGCCGCCTGCTGGCGCGCTTCCAGGTGCGCTGGGGCCCCAACCGCGTGGGCCCGATGGGCCTGCTGCAGCCTTTGGCCGACGCGATCAAGTCCATCCTCAAGGAGGACATCGTGCCCGCCAAGGCCGACAAGGTGGTCTTCGTGCTGGCGCCCATCATCGCCATCACCTTCGCGCTGGTGGGCTTCGGCCTGATCCCCTTCGGGCCCGAGGGCGCCTTCTTCGGCTTCGACCCCTGGGTCATCGACCTCGACGTGGGCATCCTCTACCTCTTCGCGGTGAGCGAGATGGCGGTCTACGGCATCTTCCTCGCCGGGTGGGCCTCGAACTCCAAGTACTCGCTGCTGGGCTCGCTGCGCTCCTCGGCCGCGCTCATCTCCTACGAGCTGGCGCTGGGCATGAGCCTCTTGGCCCCGGTGATGCTGGTGGGCTCCTTGAACCTCCAGGACATCGTGGAGTGGCAGGACAAGCACGTCTGGCTGATCCTGCCGATGTTCCCGGCCTTCGTGCTCTTCACCATCGCCTCGATGGCCGAGGCCGCGCGCACCCCCTTCGACCTGCCCGAGGCCGAGCAGGAGCTGGTGGGCGGCTACAACACCGAGTACGCCTCGATCAAGTGGGCGCTGTTCCAGATGGCCGAGTACGTGCACCTCATCACCGCCTCGGCGCTGATCCCCACCATCTACCTCGGCGGCTGGAAGATGCCGGGCTTCATCCCCGACATCCCCTACGTGTGGATGTTCCTCAAGATCGCGCTGTTCTTGTTCTTCTTCATCTGGATCCGGGCCACCTGGTTCCGCCTGCGCTACGACCAGCTCATGCGCTTCGGCTGGGGGCGGCTGTTCCCGGTGGCGCTGGTGTGGTTCTTGGTGGTGGCCTTCTACGTCGCGGTCAACGGCTCCAGCGCCCAGGCCGCCCCGCAGGGCGCGGTGGAGCCTCCGGCTTCCCAGGCGCTGTTCACCCCCGGAGGTAAAGCATGAGTGTGACTGCGTTGGCCCAGAGCCTGGGGATCACCCTCAAGGCGCTGTTCTCCAAGCCGGTGACGGTTTCCTACCCCGACGCCCCGGTGGCCCTCAAGCCGCGCTGGCACGGGCGGCACGTGCTTACTCGCCACCCCAATGGCCTCGAGAAGTGCATCGGCTGTAGCCTGTGCGCGGCGATCTGCCCGGCCTACGCCATCTACGTCGAGGCCGCCGAGAACGACCCCGAGAACCCGGTGAGCGCGGGCGAGCGCTACGCCAAGGTCTACGAGATCAACATGCTGCGCTGCATCTTCTGCGGGCTGTGCGAGGAGGCCTGCCCGACGGGCGCGGTGGTGCTGGGCTACGACTTCGAGATGGCCGACTACCGCTACTCCGACCTCGTCTACGGCAAGGAGGACATGCTCGTGGAGGTGCAGGGCACCAAGCCCCAGCGCCGCGAGGCCGCCTACACCGGCAAGGAGGTCAAGCGCGGCTACGCGGTGCCCTACGTGCGGCCGGAGCTCGAGGGCTTCCAGGCCCCCGTCTTCAAGGACCCCGAGCGCGCCTCCATCGCGCGGCAGCTCGGGGTGGGCAAGCCCGGAGGCAAGAAATGAGCTTCGCCGAACTGCTCGCCGCGGCCTTGCTGCTCCTGAGCGCCCTGGTGGTGGTGCGGGCCTCCAACGCGGTGCACGCCGCGCTGGCGCTCATCGCCAACTTCCTGGTGATCGCCGGGGTGTACGTGGGGCTCGAGGCCCGCTTCGTGGCGATGACCCAGATCATCGTCTACGCCGGGGCCATCGTGGTGCTGTTCCTCTTCGTGATCATGCTGCTGTCGGCCGCCCAGGCCCACGTGGGCCGTGACATCCTGCCGGGGCTACAGGTCCCCGCCGTCGTGGGCGCGCTGGGGTTGGCCGGGGTGCTGACCTACGCCGTGACCCGCTTCACGGCCCCCCCCAACCCCGGCCCCCTGGGCGGCGGCCTGCCGCAGGCGCTGGGGCCGCTGCTGTATAGCCCCGAGAAGTGGCTCTACGCCCTGCTGGTGGTGGGCTTCTTGCTGCTGGTGGCCACCATCGCGGCGGTGGTGCTGGTCGAGCCCGAGCGCATCGTGCCCGAGAAGGTCACCAAGAGCGCTTCGGAAGAGCTGAAGGAGATGGTCGAACGATGAGCTGGCTGGTGGTTTCCGCGCTCCTCTTCGCCATCGGCGCTTACGGGGTGCTCTCGAGGCGCACCGCGATTTTGGTCTTCCTCTCCATCGAGCTCATGCTCAACGCCGCCAACCTGGCCCTCATCGCCTTCGCCAAGCAGTGGGGCAGCCTCGACGCGCAGGTGGTGACGCTCTTCGTCATCGCCATCGCCGCGGCCGAGGTGGCGGTGGGGCTGGGGCTGATCGTGGCGATCTTCCGCCGCCGGGAGACCACCGGCATCGACGAGCTGAGGGGGCTTAAGGGCTAACGTATGCAAGAGACCGTATTGCTACCGCTGATCATCCTGCTGCCCCTGCTGGGCTTCGCCGTGCTGGGCCTGTGGGGCAAGCGCATGCACGAGCCCACGCCGGGCGTCGTCGCCAGCGCCTTGGTGCTGGGCAGCTTCGTGCTGGGCGTGGTGCTGCTGGCGCAGGGAGGGGCGCGGTGGGGGCTGGAGGACTGGCTCCCCGGCATCCCCCTCTTCTTCGCCCTCGACAACCTCTCCGGCCTGATGGTGATGATCGTGGCCGGGATCGGCTTCCTGATTCACGTCTACGCCATCGGCTACATGCACGGCGACGCCGGCTTCAGCCGCTTCTTCAGCTACTTCAACCTCTTCATCGCGGCGATGCTGGTGCTGGTGCTGGGCGACAGCCTCCCCGTGGTGTTCATCGGCTGGGAGGGCGTGGGGCTGGCGAGCTACCTGCTCATCGGCTTCTGGTACGCCGACCGCGTCAACGGCGACTCGGCCCGCAAGGCCTTCATCGTCAACCGCATCGGCGACCTGGGCTTCCTGCTGGGCATGGGCGTGCTGTGGGCCAACTTCGGTACCCTCTCCATCTCCGAGCTGCGCGAGGCCATTGCCCCCGAGGGCGAGCTGGCCGTGGGCCTCAACAACGCCGCGCTCGCCCTGGCGGCCTTCCTGCTGTTCGTGGGGGCCATCGGCAAGAGCGCGCAGGTGCCCCTGATGGTCTGGCTCCCCGACGCGATGGCGGGCCCCACCCCGGTCTCGGCGCTGATCCACGCCGCGACCATGGTCACGGCCGGGGTCTACCTGCTGTGCCGCAACAGCTTCCTCTACTTCGACCTGCCCGACGTGTCCTTCTGGATCGTGCTGATCGGGACGATCACCGCGGTCTACGGGGCGCTGTGCGCCTTCGGCCAGACCGACATCAAGCGCATCGTGGCCTACTCGACGCTCTCGCAGCTCGGCTTCATGTTCGTAGCGGCCGGGGTGGGGGCGTACTGGGTGGCGATGTTCCACGTGATGACCCACGCCTTCTTCAAGGCCCTGCTGTTCATGTCCTCGGGCTCGGTGATCCACGCTTTGGGCGGGGAGCAGGACGTGCGCAAGATGGGCGGGATGTGGAACTACCTGCCCCAGACCCGCATCCACGGCCTGGTGGGCGCGCTGGCGCTGGGTGGCCTGCCGCTGTTGTCGGGCTTCTGGTCGAAGGACGCGATCCTGGCCTACTCCTACGAGTACTCGCCGGCGGTGTGGTTCGTGATGCTGCTGGTGGCCGCCCTCACCGCGCTGTACTCGATGCGCTGGTTCGTGCTGGTGTTCCTGGGCAAGTACCGCGGCCACGAACACCCGCACGAGAGCCCCTCGGTGATGACCTGGCCCAACCACGTCCTCACCCTGGGCTCGCTCTTCGCCGGCTTCGTGGGCCTGCCCTACGTGATCCAGTACAAGAACTTCCTCGAGCCCTGGCTCAACAAGGTCATCGTCCACCACGAGCACGAGAAGCTGCCGGTGATGGAGGAGTGGACCCTGATCCTCGTCTCGGCGGCGGTGGCGGTGGGCGCTTTGTACTACGGCTACCGCTTCTTCCAGGCCGAGGCGGCGGGCCGGCTGCCGGCGTGGTTCGCCCGCTTCCAGGAGGCTTCGTTGCGCAGCTTCTACGCCGACGACGTCTACAACGCCCTCATCGTCAAGCCGCTCAAGAGCGTGGCCAAGATCCTCTTCGACGCCGATAACGGCGTGCTCACCGGCTTCCAGTGGCTCGGCAGCGTCACCGGGACGCTGGGCGGGCTCTTGGCGCGGCTCGAGACCGGCTACTTGCGCTTCTACGCGGCCGGCCTTCTGGTGGCCGCCGTGCTCCTGATCCTCGTGGGGGTGATCCGCTGATGGACGCGCTCGTACACGCCGGGCTGTTCCTCCCCCTGCTGGCGGGGATCGCCCTGCTGATCTGGCCCAGCCTGGGCCGCACCTTCGCCGTGGCCGCCGCCGGCGTGACCTTTTTGCTCGCGGCCTGGCTCTTCGCGGGGCTCCAGGGCGAGGGCGCGGGCTACGCCTCGCAGACCCTCCTGCTCGAGCCCATCCAGATGTACTACGCCCTCAGCCTCGACGGCGTGGGCCTGATGCTGTGGCTGGCCGTGAGCCTCACCACCCTGCTGGCGCTGTACGTCGCGCAGGTGCCCACCCGCATGCTGGGCTGGGCGCTGCTGATGGAGACCGGGTTGCTGGGCATCTTCGCCGCCGCCGACCTCGTCCTCTTCTACGTCTTCTTCGAGGCCACCCTGATCCCCGCGCTGCTGATGCTGGGGCTCTACGGCGGGCGCGAGCGCCTCAAGGCGGCCTACACCTTCGCCCTCTTCACCCTGGTGGGCTCGCTGCCCATGCTGGCGGCGGTCTTCGCGGTGCGCTACCTGGGCGGCGCGCCCAGCTTCCTCCACGCCGACCTGGCGGCCAACCCGGTGAGCGGGGCCGCGGCCACCTGGGTCTTTTTGGGCTTCCTGGTGGCCTTCGCGGTCAAGACCCCGCTCTTCCCGCTGCACGCCTGGCTGCCCTCCTTCCACGCCGAGAACCACCCCTCGGGCCTGGCCGACGCCATGGGCACCTTGTACAAGGTGGGCCTCTTCGCCTTCTTCAAGTGGGCCATCCCGCTGGCCCCCGAGGGCTTCGCGCAGTTCCAGGGCCTGCTGCTGCTCCTGGCGGCCTTCGGCGCGATCTACGCGGCCTGGCTGGCCTTCGCCGCCCGCGACTGGAAGCGCCTGCTGGCCTACGGCGGCGTGAGCCACATGGGCCTGGGCGCGCTGGGCCTGTTCAGCGGCCACGCCGAGGGGGTGACCGGGGCGCTGTTCTTGCTGGCGGCCTCGATGGTCTACACCGGCGGGCTGTTCCTGGTGGTGGGCCGCATCGCCGAGCGCACCGAGACGCTCGAGATCGGCCCGGTGCGGGGCATCGCCAAGAGCGCCCCCGCGCTGAGCGTGCTGACGATGTTTCTGGTCATGGCGATGATCGGCCTGCCCGGCCTCTCGGGCTTCCCCGGCGAGTTCATGGCGCTGCTGGGCGCCTGGAAGGCCAGCCCCTGGCTCACCTTCGTCGCCTTCACCGCGGTGATCGCGGCGGCGGCCTACGCCCTCACCGCCTACCAGGCCCTCTTCCAGGAGAGCCCCAACCGCACCGTCCCCGACCTCACCCCGCGCGAGTGGGTCTTCGGGGTGGCGGTGGTGGCCTCGACCCTGCTGGTGGGGCTGTACCCCAAGATGTTTACCGAGCTGATCCACCCGGTTTCCGAGGCGCTGGCGAAGCTGCTGGGAGGTGGGGCGTGATCACCCTCTACCTCCTGGGCGCGGCCAGCGTCGTGCTCACCCTGCTGGGCTTCTTCGTGCCCCCCCGCGTCACCCGCTGGGTGGCGGTGGGCAGCGTCGGGGCGACGCTGGCCTACCTCTTCCTCACCTGGGGCCAGGAGCAGACCGCCTTCGGCGGGCTCTACGTCGTGGACTCGGTGTCGCAGGGCTTCACGATGGTGGCCCTGCTGGGCGTGCTGTGGGCGCTGATCATCGGGCGCACCGAGAAGTGGGAGTTCCCGCTGCTGCTGGTCTACGCGGCCACCGGGATGCACTTCATGGCCTCCTCGCCCAACCTGCCCGTGCTGCTGGTGGCGCTCGAGGTCTTCTCGCTGCCCCTGTACGTCCTCGCCACCTGGCGGCGCGACGAGCGCGGCTTCGAGGCGGGCCTGAAGTACTTCCTGCTGGGCGCGCTCTCGGCGGCCATCTTCCTCTACGGCATCGCGCTGCACTTCGGCGCCACCGGCTCCTTCAACGCCGGGGCCGAGGGCTCGGGGCCGCTGTACGTCACCGCGCTGCTGCTGATCTTGGGCGCGCTGGCCTTCAAGGTCAGCCTGGTGCCCTTCCACTGGTGGACCCCCGACGTCTACCAGGGCAGCCCCACCACCGTCTCGCTGATGATGGCTACGGCGGTCAAGGCCGCGGGCTTCGCCGCGCTGGTGCGGGTGCTGGACGTGCAGGACCAGGGCCTGTGGGGCCTGGGGCTCGGCGCCCTCATCGCCCTCACCGTGGTCTTCGGCAACCTGGGCGCGCTGGCCCAGCGCGAGAGCAAGCGCCTGCTGGCCTACTCCTCCATCGCCCACGCCGGGTACGTGGGTCTGGGCCTCTTCAGCGGCACCGGCGCCCCCGCCATCGGCTTCTACCTGCTGGTCTACGCGCTCTCGACGGGCCTGGCCTTCGCGGTGCTGGCCGCCGTCTCCCAAGGCGACGTGCCCTACGAGCGCCTGCGCGGGCTGCTCTACCGCAAGCCGGTGCTGGGCGTGGCGATGGGCATCGGCCTGCTCTCGCTGGCCGGGCTGCCGCCCTTCGCGGGCTTCTGGGGCAAGCTGCTGGTCTTCCTCGAGGCCGCCCGGGCCCAGCAGTGGGGCCTGCTGGTGCTGGCGCTGCTCACCTCGGCCGTGGCCGCCTACTACTACCTGCGCCTGTTCAACCTGCTCATCGACCGGCGCCAGGAGGCCCGCGAGGAGGGGGGAGCCCCCGTTGCTGCCGGGCTGGCCGGGACCCCGGTGCTCTCGGGCTCGAGCGCGGGCGGCCTGAGCCTGGCCACCGGCCGCTCCTCCACGGCCCCCCTGGTCATCGCCGCCGCGCTGGTGGTGCTGCTGGGCATCCTGCCCGGCTGGGGCTACCGGCTCTTCAGCCCGGTCCCCTTCGCCGCGCTCTCCCAAGCGGCCGCCCAGCCCGCGGCCCTTCCCGCCACCTTCGCCATCACCTCGCCCTCCGACGGGGCCGAGCTGCGGGCCGACGAGTTCAGCCTGCAGGGCACGGGCAACGCGGGGGAGACCCTCGAGGTCTACGACAACGGCGCCAAGATCGCCGACGTCACCGTGGGCGCCAACGGCGGCTGGTCGCTCACCCTGCCCAGCCTGCCCGCCCCGGGCGAGCACACCTACCAGGTGCGCCGCCCGGGCGAGAGCGAGGGCCCGTCGGTACGGGTCAAGATCCTCGAATAGGACTGTACGCCGGAACAACGTCCGGGGCGCACCGAAGTGCGTCCCGGCGGCTTTTTGGTATGCTGGCCTCCGGTCCGAAATTCCGGAGGTCGCCGTGAAGGTCGTCATCTTTGGAGCCACAGGGGGCACGGGGCGGCACCTGGTGGAGCAGGCGTACGCGCTGGGGCACGAGGTCACGGCCTTCACGCGCAACCCGGCGCGCCTGGAGCCCTTCGAGGAGCTCGAGGTCGTGCGCGGCGACGTGCTCGACCCTGCCGCCGTCGGCAGGGCGGTCCGGGGCCAGGACGCGGTGATCGTCGCGCTGGGGGGCAGGGCTTCCGGCGACTGCCGGGTGCGCAGCGAGGGCACGGCCAACGTGGTGCGGGCCATGCTCGAGCACGGCGTGCGCCGCCTCATCGCCGTGAGCTCCTTCGGCGTGGGCGACAGCCGCAAAGGGCTCATAGGCTACGCGGCCTGGCTGTTGCTGCGCGAGGCCCTGCTCGACCACGAGCGCCAGGAGGAGATCATCCGTAACAGCGGCCTGGACTGGACCATCGTCCGGCCCACCGGCCTCACCAACGAGCCCCGCACCGGCCGCTACAAGGTCGGCACCCCCGGCCGCGGCCGCATCCCCCGCGCCGACGTGGCCGACTTCATCCTGCGCGAGCTGAAGGAGAACGCCTACGTGCACCAGGCGCCGGTGCTGGGGTCGTGAAGGGGAAGGAAGCGGTCAGCCGCCAGCCATCAGCTCGTGGAAAACCCCTCCCCGTCCGCGGGGAGGGTTTATCCCCCCCATCCCCCCTTGCTAAGGGGGGAACCAGGCGTCTTGCGTCTTGCGTTTGGCGTTTGGCGTACGACGTACGACGTACGACGTAGGCCGCACGACCGGCGTCTGGCGTTTTGCGTTTTGCGTTTGGCGTCTTGCGTCTTGCGTACGACGTACGACGTACGACGCACGACCCGCGCCCGGCTACCGGCCATCAGCGCCCGACGCCTCGCCCGCCCGCCTACTTCACCGCCCTACCCTCGAGCTCCCCGATCAGCAGGTTCGCCGAGCGCTCGAGGTGCTGTTCCAAGAGCCTCACCGCGCGCTCTACGTCGCGGTCGTGGCAGGCTTGCCACAAGGCGCGGTGGTCGCGCTCGAAGACCGCGCGGTGCTTGAGGGTGAGGCCGTGCATGTGCCAGTAGCGGTCAACGATGTTGAGCAGGTTGTCGATCATGCGGGCCAGGCGCGGGCGGTCTTCGAGGGCGTAGAGCGCCTCGTGGAACCCGACCTCCAGCCGCCCCCACTCCCCGCCGTCTTCGGCGGCCTCGGTGGCCTCGAGCAATTGCCGCGCCTGCTGCAACTGCGCGGGCCCCAGCCTGGGCACGGCGCGGCGCAGGGCGCCGACCTCGAGCATCATGCGGATCTCGTAGATCTCGCGGATCTGCTCGGTGTCGAGGTCGGCGACGAAGGCCCCGCGGTTGGGGTAGTAGTGCACCAGCCCCTCGACCTCGAGCTGCCGCAGCGCCTCGCGCACGGGGATGCGGCTGACGCCCATCTGCTGGGCGATCTCCTCACCCCGCAGAGGCTGCCCCGCCCGCAGGATGCCCTTGGCGATGGCCTCGCGCAGCACCGCCGCCACCGTCTCGGGGGTGGTCTGGCTGCGCTGTCCCAGGGCCTTGGCGATCTGTCCGAGGTCCATACGCTGGCTCAATCCTATCGCCATTTTCAGCTTCCTGTCTGCGGTTTCCCCCGGTCCAATAATGTCGATAGCCGATAGCCAAGGGCTAAAGCGTCTTGCGTTTAGCGTTTAGCGTTTGGCGTTTAGCGTTTGGCGTTTGGCGTTTGGCGTCTTGCGTCTTGCGTACGACGTACGACGTAAGACGTAAGACATAGGACGTACAACCCCTACGCCCGGCTTCCCGAACTTGACACCGCACGCCCCCGATATTGTATACAATTATACACATGAGCCAATTGTCCCAGCCTGCCAAGCTCCAGACCCTCCAAGCCGTGCTCGACGGCCTGATGCGCCGCTACCAGCAGCGCGTGCCCGACGTGCCCGCCATCCTGCGGGCCATGACCCAGGAGGGCCTCATCTCCCGCCCCGAGGACGTGGAGAACGACCACATCGCCTTCCGCACCATGGGCGTGCCCCAGCTCGGCATCGCCTCGCTCGAGAAGATCTTCCTGCACTACGGCTACACCCGCCGCGACCGCTACAACTTCGAGGCCAAGAAGCTCAATGCCCACTGGTACAGCCCGCCCAGCCCCGCCTTCCCCCGCATCTTCATCAGTGAGCTGCGCGTCGATGACCTCTCCCCCACCGCCCAGGCCATCATCACCTCCTACACCGACGAGGTGAAGAGCGACCCCGTGGACTCCCTCGACCTCGACGACTGGCGGCAGGTGGACGAGTTCTTGCACAAGGCGCTGTGGCGGCTGCCCACCTGGGCCGACTACCAGCGCTTGCAGGAGGAGAGCGAGTACGCGGCGTGGGTCATCTACAACCGCTACTACCTCAACCACTACACCGTCAGCGTGCACAACCTGCCCGAGGGCTACGACACCATCCCCGCCTTCAACGCCTTCCTCGAGCGCCACGGCTTCAAGCTCAACACCTCCGGCGGCAAGGCCAAGGTCAGCCCCGACGGCCTGCTGATCCAGAGCTCGACCGTGGCCGAGATGATCGAGGCCGAGTTCGCGGGGGGCGAGAAGCACAAGATCTCGGGCTCCTACGTGGAGTTCGCCGAGCGCAGGCCGCTGCCCGAGTTCGCCCACCTGCCCAAGCCCGAGCTGCGCCGCGAGCACCGGCGCGAGGGCTTCGAGGCCGGCAACGCCGACAAGATCTTCGAGAGCACCTACTCCCACCAGACCGCGCTGCGGCAGTGATCAGGAGCGCCCCATGAAACCCTCCGTCAAACTCCCCTTCCCCGGCCCCAACGCCCGGGCCCTCTTCGAACGCGACAAGGCCGTGCTCTCCACCTCCAACGCCCGCGGCTACCCCGTGATGGCCGAGCGCGGCGAGGGCTCTTGGGTGTGGGACGTGGACGGCAACTGCTTCCTCGACCTGATGGCCGGGATCGCCGTCAACACCACCGGCTACGCCCACCCCAAGGTGGTGCAGGCCGTGACCGAGCAGGCCGCCCGCTTGCAGCACCTGTGCTTCGCCGTGATCCCCTCCGAGCCCCAGATCGCCCTGGCCGAGCGCCTGAGCGGCAAGCTGGGCGGGGGCTACCGGGTCTTCTTCGGCAACTCCGGCACCGAGGGCATCGAGGCCGCGATGAAGCTCGCCCGCTACCACACCCGCCGCCCCTTCTTCCTGGCCTTCAGCGGCAGCTTCCACGGGCGCAGCATGGGGGCGCTCTCGCTCACCGCCTCCAACAGCAAGTACCGCAAGGGCTTCGGCAACCTGGTGCCCGGCGTGAGCCACCTGCCCTACCCCAACCCCTACCGCCAGCCCGACGCCCTCGAGCGGCTGCGCGAGAGCCTCGACGACCTCTTCCAGCACACCGTCCCCGCCGAGGACGTGGCCGCCATCTTCGTCGAGCCCGTCCAGGGCGAGGGCGGCTACGTCGTGCCCCCGCAGGGCTTCCTCAAGCTGCTGCGCGAGGTCTGCGACGAGCACGGCATCCTGCTGGTGCTCGACGAGGTGCAGACCGGCGCGGGCCGCACCGGGCGCTTCCTGGCCGCCGAGCACGAGGGCGTGAAGCCCGACGTCGTGGTGATGGCTAAGGGCCTGGCCTCGGGCTACCCGCTCTCGGCGGTGATCTTCCGCGAGGAGGTCTCGAGCTGGCCCAGCGGCGCCCACGGCACCACCTTCGGCGGCAACCCGGTGAGCGTGGCCGCCGCCCACGCCACCTTGGACCTGCTCGACGCGGGCCTCACCGAGAACGCCGCCCGGGTGGGCGAGTACCTTATGGGCCGTCTGCGCGCCCTGCAGCCCCGCTTCCCCCGCCTGGGCGACGTGCGCGGCAAGGGCCTGATGATCGGCCTCGAGTTCGTCGCCGACCCCCAGACCAAGACCCCCGACCCCGCCCTGCGCGACAAGGTGGTCCAGCGCTGCTACGAGAAGGGCCTGCTGGTCCTGGGCGCCGGCCCCAGCGCCATGCGCCTGGCCCCGCCCCTGATCCTGACCCAGGAAGAGGCCGACACCGCCGTCGAGCTCTTCACCCAGGTATTGGAGGACGTGCTCGAGCCGGCGAAGGCTTGAGGGATGGTCGATGGCCGGTAGCTGAACGCCGGGCGCGGGTGGTGCGTCGTACGTCCTACGCCGTACGCAAAACGCCAAACGTGCTTTCCTTCCCCCCTTGGCAAGGGGGGCTGGGGGGATAAACCCTCACACGCCACAGGCCACGAGCTACGAGCTGACGGCTGATAGCTGGCGGCGGGCGGCTCCCCGCCCTTTGTAACCCAACCATCCTGCCCCCCTCCCTCCCTGGCGGTACAATCCCGCCCATGAGCTACCGCAGACTCGGCAAGAGCGGCCTTTTCGTGCACCCCATCGCCCTGGGCACCATGCAATTCGGCTGGAGCGCCGACGAGGAGACCTCCTACGCCGTGATGGACGCCTTCGTGGAGGCGGGGGGCAACCTCATCGACACCGCCGACATCTACTCCAACTGGGTCCCCAACAACCCCGGCGGGGTCTCGGAGGAGATCATCGGGCGCTGGATGAAGAGCCGGGGCAACCGCGAGCGGGTGGTGATCGCCACCAAGGTGCGTGGGCCGATGGGCCAGAACGGCTCGGAGGGGCGCAACCACCCCCTGCAGCGCGAGGGGCTCTCGCGCAAGTGGATTCTGCGGGCCGTCGAGGACTCGCTGCGCCGCCTGCAGACCGATTACATCGACCTCTATCAGGTGCACACGATTGACAACCAGGTGCCCATCGAGGAAACCCTCTCCACCCTCACCGACCTGGTGCGGCGGGGCTGGGTGCGCTACGTCGGCTGCTCGAACTTCTCGGCCTGGCGCTTGATGCAGGCGCTGTGGGCCTCGGACAAGCACGGCCTCGAGTCCTTCGTCTCGGTCCAGCCGGAATACTCGCTGGTGCAGCCCACCCGCGCCAACTTCGAGCGCGAGATCGCGCGGGTGTGCGAGGCCTACGGCCTGGGCGTGATCCCCTACAGCCCGCTGGCGGGCGGCTTCCTCACCGGCAAGTACCGGCGGGGCGAGGGCCTGCCCGAGAGCGTGCGGGCGCAGGGCGTCGCCAACAGCCGCATGAACGAGCAGAACTGGGCCATCCTGGACAAGGTGCTCGAGGTCGCCGCAAGCCGGAACGCCCACCCCGCCCAGGTGGCGCTGGCCTGGCTGCTCGCCAAGCCCTACGTCACCGCCCCCATCGTAGGGGCCAACAGCGTGGCGCAACTGCGCGACCTGATGCCCGCCGCCAGCCTCCAGCTCAGCCGCGAGGAGGTGGCCGCGCTCAACGAGGTCTCGAGCTGGCCGCTCTCCCGCACCGAAAGGGAAGTTTGAGCGATTGGGGCTGAAGGCCGGGCCCGGCTCGAGCTATCCCGTCGGCCTCGTAGCTGCGTACGGGCGGGCAGGAGGCTCGAGATGAGACGAGGCTTATCGAGCGGAGCGCTGCTGCTGGCCTTGGCCCTGGCGGCCGGTCTGAACGGGGTTCCGGCCAAGTACGCCGAATACGCCAGGTGGGAGGTCGTAGCCGATAAGGGCCTGCCCGCTGGCGGCCCCCACGCCGGGCAGCCGAAGGTGGTCTACGCCAACCCGGTCGCGGCCAGGGAGTGGAAGGGCGGTAAGGCGCTGCCGCTGGGCAGCATCGTGGTCAAGACCACCGGCCCCGCCGGCGCCCCCGCCCTCGTCGCCGTGATGGAGAAGCGCGCCGAGGGCTGGTACTACGAGGAATACCTGCCCGAAGGCGGGAAATACGTGCTGAAGTTCGGTGGGCCCGGCAAGCAGCAGCTTTGCGTGGGCTGCCACACGGGCGCCAAGGCCAAGGACTACCTGTTCACGCGGCCTTAACAGTCCACCGCGATCTGCGCGGGGTCGAGCTCGAGCTCCACCACGTCCGCGTACCCCAGCCCTTCCAGGCGCGGGGCCAGCACCTCGAGCACGTCCGGGGGCTGGAAGTGCTCGGGCTTGGTCTCGGGGTGGGGGTAGTAGACCAGCCCGGCGTAGCTCTGCCCCCTCCAGACCACGCGGCAGTCGAAGAAGGAGAAGTCCTCGGGGGGCTCGGTCGCGGCCCACTTAACGCCGCGGAAGGTGTGCTTGGGGCGCAGGACGCGGTAGCGGCAGGGCGCGAGGGAGAGGTTGAGGGTGCCGGGGTAGAAGGGGCTCAGGTCCAGGCCGCGCTCGAGGAAAAAAGGCTTCTGCAGGGCGATGGTCCCGCCCGGGAAGCGCGGGTCGCCCGAACGCCCCGAGGCCACGCCGTGCCCCGGCAGTACGGTCGCTCGCACTCGAGTCATGCCGCCCCCAGGCTACAGGTAGAGCAGGACTTTCCCCACGCTCCGGCGGCTCTCCACCAGGGCGTGGGCCTCGCCGGCCTTTTCCAGGGGGAAGCGCGCGCCGATCTCGAGCCGCACCTCCCCGCGCCGCAGGTGCCCCAGCACGGCCTCCACGCTCGGCCGCAGCAGTTCGGGCCTCGAGCGCCGGTAGTGCCCGCTGCTGTAGCCGATGACCGCCTTGGTCTGCCGGTGCAGAAGGCGCGTCTCGAAGCTCCCGGCCTGCCCGCCGGCGTGCCCGTAGACCACCAGCCGCCCGAAGGGGGCTAAGCAGCGCATCCCCTCCTCGAACACCGGCCCCGCAACCGAGTCGAGGATCAGGTCGGCCCCGGTGCCGCCGGTGAGCCCCAGCACCTCCGGCGCGAAGCCCTCGTAGCCCACCCGCACCGCGTCGGCCCCCAGCCGCCGCACCACCTCGGCCTTGGCCTCGCTCCCCACC